>CALMKG010000510.1 GCA_937867175.1 uncultured Propionibacterium sp.
CGACGCTACGCAAGGACCTCCGGTGCCGCAACCCTCCAGCGCTCGGCCCAGTCACCGATCGGAGTGATCCCGATCTCACCCAGTGCCGCGTGGGACAGCACGGAATAGGCGGGACGCGGCGCCGGTCGCACGAACGCCGTCGAGTCTGTGGGCAGGACCATCTCGGGATCCTTGCCCAGCGTCCGCACGATCTCCTGCGTGAAGCCGTGCCACGAGACCTGCCCCGACGAGGTGCCGTGATACGTCCCGGAGGGGGCGTTGGCCTCCACGAGCCGGACGATGAGGTCGACCAGGTCGACGGTCCACGTGGGCTGTCCCACCTGATCCGCGACGACCTGCAGCTCGTCGCGTTCAGCTGCGAGCCGTGCCATCGTCTTCGGGAAGCACGCGCCGCCGGCGCCGTACAGCCATGCGGTGCGAACGATCAGGTGGTTGTCCGCCTCCGCCCGAACCGCCCACTCCCCCGCAGCCTTCGTGCGCCCGTACGCGGAGAGCGGGGCGATGACCTCGTCCTCGGCGTAGGGCTGGGTGCCGTTCCCGGCGAATACGTAGTCGGTGGAGATCTGCACCATCCGGGCCCCACAGGCGCTGGCGGCCCGTGCGAGCAGTTGGGGCCCGACCGCGTTGAGGGTGAACGCGAAGCCCTCCCGTTCCTCAGCGGCGTCGACGGCGGTGAAGGCCGCGCAATTCACGAGCACATCGATGTCCGTGATGCGGCCGACCGCTTTGGGATCGGTGATGTCGAGCTCCGCGAGGTCGACGGCGGTCACCTCGTGACCATCGGCCGTGAGCCTCTTCACCAAGTCCGTTCCGAGCATGCCGAGCGCTCCTGTGACCATCCACCGCATGCCGGTGCCTCCTTCTTCGGGGTTTCTCCGCCCCCAGCCTACTGAGCCCACTAGGTTTGTCTGTGATCAACCCGCATCGGCGGTGAGCACTGAGGAGGATCTTGTGGAGTTTCGTGAGCTGGCCGTCTCGGGAGCATGGGAGATCACCCCCAGGTTGATCGGCGATCCCCGCGGGATCTTCCTCGAGCTCTTCAAGGAGGCCGTCTTCGTCGAGGCGACTGGCCGTTCCCTCGACCTGAGGCAGGCGAACTGCTCCGTCTCCGCGGCCGGTGTGGTGCGCGGCATCCACTTCGCGCAGGTTCCCCCCAGCCAGGCCAAGTACGTGACCTGTCCGAAGGGTGCGGTGCTCGACTACGTCGTGGACATCAGGGTTGGATCGCCAACATTCGGCTCGTGGGACTCGGTGCTGCTGGACGACATCGACCGGCGGGCCATCTTCGTGTCCGAAGGGCTCGGCCACATGTTCGTCTCTCTCGAGGACGAGTCCACCGTGGTCTACCTGTGTTCGGCGCCCTACGCGCCCGGCCGCGAGCACGGCGTCAACCCCAGGTGCGAGACGCTCGGGATCAGGTTCCCGGAGACGGCCAGGGACGGCTCGCCCCTCACCCTTGAGCTATCGGACAAGGACTCGGCCGCGCCCGGGCTGCTGGAGGCCCGCGACCTCGGACTGCTGCCCGGGTTCGAGGAACAGCAGGCCTACGTCCGGTCCGTCGCCGCCTGGCATGATCACTAGCCGCGCTTTCCTCCCTGGGGGTCCTCCGTCGGCTCGGCGTTGGAGGGCTCGTCGGAGCCGTGTGGCCTCGCGGGTGCGTCGGTCGGGGTCGCGTGCGATCCCTCAACCTGCGCTCGCAGGATTGCGATCTCCTCGGCGAGCTTTCGGGTCCTGTCATCGGCCCTCGACAACTCCACACTGAACTGCACGCTGAGCACGAGGAACATCAGGGACGCGATGAAGAAGACGAAGTTCGACGGCGTCTCGATTCCGAGGATGCCCGAGAACCATGGGAGAAGGGCGGGGAAGACGGCGAACACAGTCACGCCGATGGCCAGCAACACCCACCACAACGTGAACTTCTCCTTGAGGATGCGGCCCCGCATGAGCCAGAACATCAGGAGCAGGGCTGCGGCAACGAACATGGCGGCGCCCAGGTAGCCGCTCACGGAAGATCACGCTCGTTCGTCGCGCTCAAGGTCGCGGGACGCGTGAGCGCGATGCCCAAGGCCAACACCGCACGTCCGAGGAAGACCGCCGCCTTGATCGGGGAGTGCGAAGGCGCTCCACCCGCGCGCTCGCGCATGTGCACCGGCGTCTGGCGGATCACGAGACCGCTCCGGGCGGCGAGGACAATAGCCTCGACGGTGTCTCCGAGATACTCCGCGGGGTACTGGACGGCAAAGAGTCGCACTGCGCTCGGCCCGCACAACTTGAAGCCGGAGGTCGTGTCCGTCAGCTCGGTCCTGCAGATCCGGGAGAGGACGGTTGAGAGCAGCTTCATCGCCCACTTCCGCGGCCCGCGGACGGCGTACGCACCGCGGCCCGCGAACCGGGAGCCGATCACGATGTCAGCCCCCGTAGACCCCATTGCCTCCACCATGCCGCGCACCTCTCCCGGATCATGTTGCCCGTCGGCATCCAGCTGCAACACATGCGTGAAGTGAAAACGATGCGCATAGTTGAAGCCCGCCCGCATGGCTCCGCCCACCCCGAGGTTGTAGGGAAGTTCGAGAACGGGGACCCCACGCGAGCGGACGAGCTCCGCCGTTCCGTCGGTCGAGCCGTCTGAGACGACGAGGACGCTCCACCCGTCCAGGTTCGACGCAACCTCGTCGAGGACTCCCCCGATGGTCGCCTCCTCATTCCATGCGGGGATAACCACGAGTGGTCGCCCCGATTGCAGGCTCTCCTGTGTCATCTCGCCCCTTCTTGTTCCCGTGACAAGAGTAGGCGCCGCGCTTGGAATCGTGGTGCACGCCCGCCCGCCAACGTTTCATGCCGCGGTGCTCCGTGGGCCAGACTGGGGGTGTGCCATCTGACGAAGCCGGGCCGCCGAACCCCGCCACATCGCGCCAGGCATCGATCCCACACTCGACTCTCGCACTCATCGCGGGACTCGGCGTGTTCGGTGGCTCCAGTTTCGTGCTCCTCGGACTCGGAGGCCGAGAGCTCGGACCAGCCCTGTCGGCACCGCTCTCCGTCGCCTGGACCACCGTCAATGCGTTCGGACTCGGCCTCTTCCTGCCGATCGAGCAGGAGGTCTCGCGCCTGATGGCCGCCCGGCGCGCGGCGGGTCTGCCCGCTCCCCGGCTTCAGCATGTCGCACGTTATCTCCTCGGCACCCTCACGCTCGTGGTGCTGGTCGTGGCCACCACCTCAGGTTGGATCGCAGACACCCTGTTCGGGGGACAGCGTGAGATCGTGTGGATCACGGCGGGTGCCCTCGCGGCGGTGGCGATCGAGTACTTCGTACGCGGCACCCTCGCGGGCTTCGGTCTGTACATCCGGTATGGTATGCAGCTCCTTGTCGATGGGATCGCCCGCATTGTCCTTGCGGTCGCTGTCTTCGCCGGACCGTGGCAGTCCGCAGCCGCCTACGGGGTCGCGCTCGTGCTCGCCCCTCTGATCGCCACGGCGCTCACCCTCTCCGTCGCCGCGATCACATGGCTGCATACGAGCCCCACCCCCGCACATTCCGGCACCATCGCACCCTTGGTCCTCACCTCCGTCACCTCGCAGCTGCTGGCCAACTCGGGTCCACTTGCGATCGCGGCGTTGGCAACCGCCGCACAACAGGCCGACGCCGGCCGCTTCGTTGCCGCCGTCACCGTCGGCAGGATCCCCCTCTTCCTGTTCGCCGCCATCCAGGCCGTGTTCCTGCCCACGCTCTCCGGTCTGGTGGCCCGCTCCGACGTCGAGGGGTTCCGCCGGGTCTTCAAGCGTGCGTGGCTGGCAACGCTCCTGCTTGGTGCCGTCGGAACGGCTGGAGTTGCATCACTGGGTGGCTGGGTGATGCGGACGATCTACGGACCCGGTTTCGAGATTGCGCTGATCGACCTCACGCTGATTGCCGTGTCCGGTGCCTTGTTCATGCTCGCCCAAGCCCTCGCCCAGGCGCTGTTGTCCCAACGCGCCGACACCCTCGTCTTCTTCGCTTGGACCATCGGGCTCGTCGTCACCGTCGCCGCCCTCCTTCTGCCACTCGCTCTGACGACCACCGTTGCGGTGGCCTTGTGTGTCGGGGCGGCTGCCAGCGGGTCCGTTCTCGGGCTCGCGCACCTGCGAACCGTAGCGGGGTGGGAGCATGGCCTCTCGGAAAGGAACGCATGACATGGACCGTCCCGAGATCTCCGTCGTCGTCCTCGCCTACGGCGAGGAAGATTGGTTGGGGGACGCCGTTGCGAGTGTGCTGGCCTCCGAGGGTGTCTCGCTCGAGCTCGTGGTTGTGGACAACGGGTGCACCTCCGACGCCGTGGCGGCACTGCCGGACGACCCTCGACTCCGCGTCCTCGTCCCCCCCACCAATCTCGGCTTCGCCGCTGGGGTGAACTTCGGCGCCCAGCACTGCGCGGCCCCGCTACTCGCAATGGTGAACTCCGACGCCGAAGTCAGGCGGGACTGCCTCGCGCTCCTGCAACGCCGCCTCGAGGACCCTGCAGTCGGAATCGCGGGCGCAATGATCCTCCTCGCCGACAAGCCCGGTTTCATCAACTCCGCGGGGAACCCTCTCCACGTCCTTGGGCTCTCCTGGGCAGGCCACCTCGGCGAGCCTCTCGAGGGCCTGGGTGGCATCAGACCTGAGGCGAGTGTCTCCGGCGCCTGCATGGTGGTGAGGAGGGACCTGTGGGATCGCCTCCGGGGCTTCCCTCCGGAGTTCTTCGCCTACTTCGAGGACCTTGACCTCTGCTGGCGGACCCGGTTGCTGGGGTTGCGTGTCGACCTGGTCCCGGAGGCGCAGGCTCTCCACCACTACGAGTTCTCCCGGAACGACCTGAAGATGTACCTGCTCGAGCGGAATCGCCTCGCCTTCGTCCTCACGACCTATGGCAGCCGTACTCTCCTGCTGCTGGCTCTGCCACTCGCCGCCTTCGAGATCGCGATGGTCGGGGTCGCCGCCGTGCAGGGCTGGGGACGCCAGAAGGTTCGTGGCTGGTGGTGGATCGCCACCCACACCCAGTGGCTGCGCGAGCGGAGGAGGGCCATCCAGACGAACCGGGTCGTCCCGGATCGTCACCTGGAACGGTTCTGGATGCCGGAGTTCGATTCCAGCCAGATGCCCCTCCCTCGGGGGGCACGTCCCCTTCAGAGTCTCCTCACAGCCTGGTGGACGGTGGCGAAAGCACGAATCTGACGGGAGCTCTCGGTCCGCGAGTCAGCGCATCTGAATGACCACGAGGATGTAGACGTAGGCGACGATCGAGTACGCCAGAAGCGTCCACCGCACCCAGGGCCGGGTCACTGAGATGGCGAGCGCACTCGTCATTCCGGGCACCAGGACCATGCCGTAGCGCGGGCCCAATCCGAAGACCGTGCCCTCGAGAACGTTCATGACGACGTACAGTGCGGGTCCCAGCCCCAGGAGTGACACCACCCAGGCCTGGGCGAGGCGGCGGCTGACCCGTGGTTCACCATTGTGGAGGAAGGCAACAGCGAATAGTCCGGAGAGCACAACCCATGAGGTCACGTTGGCGAGGCTGTCGGGGTTGGGACTGGCGGTCGAACCGAAGATTCCCTGGGGGCCGAGGACGACTCCCTGGACGAAGGCGTCGATCTGATCGATGGCGTACCTCAGGGAGAAGGCCTCCTGGCGGTCCATGGCGGGCGAGTCCCCGAGAGACGTTGCCGATCGGAACGTCTGGTATCCGGCAGCAGCCGCCACGGCTGAACCGAAGGTCACCAACCCCGCGGTGATCGCACGTCGCGTTGGAAACGTCTCGCTCTCGAGGAGTGCAACCAGACCGAAGAACAGGACGATGGCCACGACACCGAAGATGTTCGTCACCTTGAGGATCGTCGCTGCCGCAGCCGCAAGGCCCAGCCAGATCGGCGACCGCTGGTCCCTCACCACCCGCACCCCGAGGCCGACGATGAGCGAGCCCCAGATGAGGTTCAGCGCGTCAGGTGTCACATAGATCGTGCTCCAACGAACCTGCGGCGTCGAGATGATCAGGAGGGCCACGCCGAGCGAGGAAAGACGCGACGCCCCCAGTACTCGCGCCGCCCACACCAGCCCTGTAAGGCCGAGCGCCAGCCAGAGGACGTTCGAATAGCGCGCTGCATCCAACAGTTCCTCAACCCCGAGGACCCGCTGGATCAGTCCGCCCAGCCACGCGGTGGCGAAGTAGTAAACCGGGGAGTGGATGTCCGCAGAAGTCCTGCCGCCGATGTGTGGGAACAGCGCAGGATCGATCTCCTCGCCGCAGGGAGTGCCGATCTTGCCGAACGACTCGACTCCTCGACAGCTCGCGAGTTCCATCGCGTAGTCGTCAATCATCTCTCCCTGGTTGACGAGGTCCCCACGGGTCGCCTTGTCCACGGCATCGATGTAGACGTACTCGTCCATCCTCGACAGTTCAGGATTGGCCGGGACGTAGCGGACGAGGAGGACGGTGGACAGGATGGCGAACATGACGAAGACGAGCGCCCACTGCAGCCATGTGGGAAGGGTCTTGGTAGCGCCCGCCCTCCGACCGGTACCAGCCGTCACCGTGTCAGTCTCCAAAATGGCGTGATCCCATCACCGGTGGGCAACACTGCGCACCGCTTGGAGGAAGGTCCGGCCGTGACGGTCGTTCGGTTCGAGCACCGCGCCCTCCGCCCACTCGTTCCAGGCGTTGATGAATACCACGCGCTGCCCGGGGGGCCGATCCATGACCGCGGACGCCGCCGCAGCGAGCCACCTGTGGAAGGTGTAGGGATTCGAGCCGTACCAGAGATCGGGCTTCCACTGGCGTCGCGCGGTGTTGTCGAAGGTGACCATCACGCCGGGATGGTCGTGGTCGTCGAGCATGCTGAGCCGAGTGATGGCGTCCTTGACCAGCTCCTGGTAGGACATCACGTTGCCTCGGAAGTCGGGGTGCAGGTTGATCCTGTGCGAGGGCCCGGGCTTCCAGGGGAGGTTGTGTGGCGGGAATCCGAGCCGGCCGTCGAGGCCGTGCGCCCGGGCTCCCCCGCCGAGGCCGTCGAACTCCTCCGCGACATCCACGGAGAGCACGAGGAGCTCACCGAGCCCGTGCTCTCGGGCGCGACGCCGCCAATGGGCGACCACGCTGGGAAAGTCCACCATCTGACCCGGCCGGTACACGGCCAAGAGGGGCCTGCCCACGACCCTGACGTAACGCGGGTCGGACAGGAACTCCAGCACATCGTCGATGAACGACTCGGCGGGAACCCGATGGTAGTCCTGCCCGATGAGGATGTCTGAGGACCTGCCGTCCCATCGCCTCGTCCAGTTCTCGTTCGCCCACATGATGCAGTACGGGAAGTCGAGGTCCGAGGCGCGCAACGCCTCGATCGGCCGCTCGAGGAGGCGCTCCCCGCTGAACCAGTAGTAGTAGTACATGAACCCGGCGATCCCGTGGTTGCGGGCCATCGCAGCCTGGAGTTCACGGACCTCGTCGAGCCGCAGGTCGTAGAACCCCAAATCGGTGGGAAGACGCGGCTGGTAGTGCCCCAGGTAGACGGGGTGCGCCGCAGTCACATTGGTCCATTCGGTGAAGCCCCTCCCCCACCAACGATCATTCTCCGGGACGGGATGGAACTGGGGGAGGTAGAAGGGGACCAGGGACACCGCTGGCTGCCGGGGCGCGTCGTGCGCGAAGCGAGCCCAGCCGCCGTCGTCGTCCCGATCCAGCGTGTCCGTCGCCTCGAGACGGAGCCCTGCCTCGGTCGTGAGGATGCCGATCGCGCGCTCGACGGCGTGCGCCGTCGTGCCGTCAATGGGAGCCGGCTCCTTGTCGAAGTCCTTGCGCGTCAGGTTCAGCGCGCGCAGGCCCTGAAGTACGAACGCCCGCGTCCAGTACATGGAGCCGGCACAGAACCGCAGGGTGTCCGGGTTGAGGTCGAGCTCGAGACGGCGCAACAACTCCGCCGTGATGAGCTTGTCGGCGCCCCAGAACTCAGGCCCGAGGACGCTGCCCGGCGCCGTGACCTGACCGAGGTCGGGGTTCGCTGCGAAGGCGGAGAGGATCGCCTTGACCTTGCTTTCGGAACCGAGGAGCGCATCGAGGAAGGAGTCCTTCCACTGGGCACCGTCCCCGGCAAGATCGGTATGCCCCTCCCGCCACGCGCTCCTCTTGGTGTGAACCTTGAGGATGAGCTCGTACGGATCGAGAGCGCCAGAGTTCACCACCTGGACCGAGGGGAAGATGTCCCGGCCCCTGTTGTCCACCTTGAGGACCGCGACGTTCCTCATGTTGGCGATCCCCGGAGGCACGCGGACGTCCTCCCCCGAAGCATTCGTGATGAAGAGGTCGTAGGCCACGGGGATGTTCCCCAGCCGTGCGAGGATCTCGGGCACCAGTTCAGGAAAGAAGACGTGCAGGAGGACCGCGACCTTGGCTGGTTCCGAGATCTCAAGTTGCGGATCGACCCGCCACGCGTCGGGGAATCCTGAGGCCTTGCGCCCGGCCCGGCGCTTCAACCACGCTCGGAAATCCACGGGCGCCTCGAGATGCCCACCACCTTCAAGCCGTTCAATGAGCGCGGCGCGCGCCCCTTGGCGGTAACGGGCGAGTCGCCGTTTCACTGCAGGAACCGTGATCTTCTTCATGTTCGAAAGGTCTCCTAGATCCAGTCGGACAGCTCGGTGCCGTACTTCCGGCGGATGACTGCGGCCACCTGGTCGCCCCCCGGAGCGGTGGAGGGGTCGGTGATGATGGTGCGCTTGACGAAGGGAAAGCCGAGCGACAGGAGTTGACGCCACCCCGCCAGGGTCGGGTTCTCAAGGCCGACCCCGACGTCCGAGGCCCTGTACTGCACGGTCCAGGGATAGCCCTCGGTTCGGCACACTCTCATGAGCCCGAGTTCGTACCGCATCACAATGTCCATCTTCTCCTCGTGGTGGTGCACGCCTCGGAAGAACCGGCGCCACGGCGACTCGTCAAGCACCCCACCGTTGAAGCCGACGAAATAGGACTGGAGGTGATGGGTGAGCTGGTGGGAGTCGGTCACTGCCCAGACATCGGTGGGCGCGGACTCGAAAGCTGCGAGGAGCGGGCCGATCTGTTCGAAGGGACCTGCCATCGAATCATTCGTCAGGATCACATGCCGAGCGCGGCGGGCTTCCGGGAAGAGCTCCAACCCCACGGCCCAGGAACCGAAGTCGTATCCCTCGTTCGCCCTGCGGAGCACTGCAGTGCCCGGTGGTACGCCGTCCGGCCACTCGAGCGGTCCCGCTGGCGACGTCGAGACCACGATGCATCGATAACCGTTCGAGCTCAGCTCGCTCACGAGCCGGCGCATCGACAGGCTCACAAGGGAATGCTGGGAGAAGTGCGCGACGATCGCCACCTTCGCGGCAACCGCCAACTCAGGATCCGGTGCGAGCTCCACGCTCGTACGAGTACACATCTCATCGACGAAGGTCCGTCGGCCGCGCCTGGCTCTCATGGACGGTTGAACAGCCGACCGGCTCGTAGGGGAGTGGTGATTCTCCACGACACCGTGTTGCGCATCCCGCGGATGTGCTGCCACGCATCGAGGAGCCGGCCCTGCGTCGAACTCAGTTCGATCTCGAGTTCTTGCACCCGTCCGGCGAGTTCTCGCAAGTCCCTGCGCGAGTCTCTCAAGGACGCCCGGAGAGCCCGGACCTCGTCCGCTTCGGCTGCCGGAGGAGTCCCCTGCATTCGTCCGAGGTTCGTCTCCACCTCCTCGAGCCTGGCCGCGAGATCAGCGCGCTGCTGCTCCAGGTCCGCGACCCGCGCCGTCCGGAGCCGCGTCTGGCTGAGGAAGTCGGTCGTCCCAGCGACTTCGCTGAACGGCCGGAACCGGTCCTCCTTGGTGAGGACGCTGATCGAATCGAAGATGGTGATCGGCCCCAAGGTGGTGGCCCAAGGGGAGTCCGCGTCACCGTCTGGGTCGTGGTGGGCGTGCAGGGAGTCGATCCGCTGCCTGATCCAGTCAACGAAGGTCTCGTCACGGTCCCGGTACTCCTCCCAGTAGGAGGTGTGGGTGTCCTCGACGATGTAGGTGCCGCTTTGCGCCAATCTCGGGAACAATGTCTCGACGGCGGTGATCTGCTGGTTCATGGTGTGGCCGCCGTCGTCGATGACGATGTCGAAGGGACCGTGGTCGCGGTCCACCCCCTCGAGGAACGATGAGTTGGCCTGATCACCGATCATGACGGGTGAGCCATGGCCATGGTCGACCGCTGCCGGATCGACGTCGATGCCGACGACGACGGCACCCGGTCCGAAGTAGCTGCGCCACAGGGCGAGGCCGCCGCCGCGGTACACTCCGATCTCGAGCACCCGGGGCGAGGTCCCGCGGTACTTCTCGAGCGCACGGTGGTAGACCTCGAAGTAGTGCACCCACTTGTCGAGCAGCAGGCCGTCCCGGCCTGCGAGGAAGAGCGCGTAGAGGGGGTTCCCCGCGAGTTCACGGCTGCGCCCCGAGAGATAGAACGCTGCGCGATGACATTCGTTGACCGCGTCACGGTTGGCGGGGTCCTGGCGGAGTGCTGCCGCCATCTGTCCCGCGAAGTCCGCCGGGGAACGGAGCCGTGCGTCGCGAGCGAGTTGCTGGCGCACGTCCTCGCGCAGCTCCTGTACCTCCCCCATGAGCGCAATTGCCTCTTCTCTCTCCCCAGCTGCAACGTGGGCGAGAACAGCGGACACTCGTTCGACCGTGGGATTCATGCTGCTCCTCCACTCTCGATTGCGGGCAGGCCGACTGCCGGGCTCCAACGTCCGGAGATCCGAAGGAGCCCGTTGCCGTCAGCTCCGCTTCCCCGCACGCTGAAGCTGACCTCGCGGTCTGCGTAGTCGTACGAGTGACCCTTGTCGACGAAGGCGGTGGTCAGCATGTACGTGCCCGGCAGGAACGGCATCGGGTCGAGGACGAAGTCCGCGAAGCTGTCGCCCGGTTCGATGTCATACAGCACACCGCCCTCCCGCGAGTTCGGGCCGGCGAGGATGAGGCCCGACTCGTGGTGGAAGGCGAGACCCAACTCGACGTGTCTGACGGACTCGCGAGCATGGAAATGAACTCGAACGGTGCAGCGCTTGCCCGCCGTCAGGACGCCTCGGTGTCCGTGTTCGTCCAGGAACTCCACGCGTGTCATCCTCACATCGCCCGAGCCCTTTCTGGGGATGGCACTGGCAACGGAGATCGAGTAGTCGTCCTCCGGATCCTCCGCGCGTGCCGCCGCCTCCTTCTCGTTGACCGCGCCCAGGTAATGGGAGATCACATCCCGTACGCCTCCGACCAGTCGTGCCTTGCCGTGGTCGAGCCAGACCGCTTGGTCGCAGAGGTCCGCGGCGAGTCCCATCGAGTGGGTCACGAGAGCGATGGTGGTGCCCTGCTTCCGCAGTCGGTAGAGGTAGTCGAAGCACTTCCGCTGGAACTCCTCATCACCCACGGCGATGATCTCGTCGACGATGAGGATCTCCGGGTCGAGGTTCACGGCGATGGCGAAGCCGAGCCGCACATACATTCCGGAGGAGTACACCTTCACCGGAGAGTCGATGAAGGCTCCGATGTCCGCGAAGTCGATGATCTCATCGATCGACCGGTCGATCTTCTGCTTGCTCATCCCGAGGATGGCGCCGTTGAGGTAGATGTTCTCCCTGCCCGTGAGTTCTCCGTGAAAGCCCGCACCGAGTTCGAGCAGCGCCGAGACCCTCCCGTCGACGAGCAGTCGTCCCGACGATGGACGATAGACACCGGCAAGGATCTTCAGCATCGTCGACTTGCCCGAGCCGTTGTGCCCGATCAGGCCGAATGTCGTTCCCCTCGGTACCTCGAAGCTGACATCGTCCAACGCCTTGAATTGCGCAGTTCCCCGTGAACGGCCGCGGATGAAGCGCTCCTTCAGGGAGTCTCTCCGCTCGTTCTGGATGGTGAACACCTTCGAGAGTTCCTCGACCCGGATCGCGTGGTCGCTCACAACTGCTCCCCCAGGTCCGCGCCACGGCGGCGATTCACCCAGGCAGCCCAGAGGAGCGCCACGCCGGTCCATGCCACGACGCTGAGCCAATCGCCCGGGTCACCAGGCGTCAGGTCATAGGTGATGTTTCGGAAGAGCGTTATGAAGTCCGCGAGCGGAGACAGCATCACCGCTTCGCGCAAGGGGATTCCGCGCCAGGACTCGGGAATGAAATCCGTGGTGTAGAGGATCGGGGTCAGGTAGAAGAGCAGTTGCAGGGCCACGTTCACGAGGTGGGCAAGGTCCCGGTAGTACACGTTCATGATCGCGATCCCCGTGGCCAGCGACCAGCAGAACACCATGTAGGTGCCGAGGAGCAGTGGAACGAGGAGCCACGTCCATCCGATGTTGCCGAGGATCAGGAGGATCACCAGGAAGATTCCGATCTCGATCAGGCTCTGCACGCCGACCGCCAGCCCCGCCCCGAGGACCGGGGCATAGGGAGGGAAGTAGACCTTCTGCAGCATTCCACCGCTCGATCCGAGGCCCGCGATCCCGGAGTTGATCGACGAGGCGAAGAAGGTCCACAGCGTCAGGCCCGCAAACAACCAGACCGCGAAGATGCCGTCCCTCCCGTTGCCGAGGTCGGGCGGCGCCATGCGGAACACGATCGAGAAGATGAGCGTGTAGATGCCGAGCGACGCCAGGGGGACCAAGAGGGACCACGCCCACCCGAGCCACGTTCCCTTGAACTTGGCCTTCAGGTCGCGACGCCCGAAGTTGCTGATCAGGTTCCACTGCTGCCAGATGGGGGCGGCCTTCCGGACGGTGCTCACAGCCTCAAGATCTGCCAACTGTCCCTCGATTTCCGTCGTGCACCGCACGGTGCTGATCTTGCCGGCCGGCACCGGGTTCACCCGATCCCGGGCGAACGGGCAGAGCCCGCACCCAGTTTCCACCAGACTAGCGTCCCCCTGACGCAGCAGCGGGCAAACCTGTGGCGGCCATATCATGGACGGGTTCGTGGCCCCTGATTGCGAAGATGAGGCAAGACATGCGCGTGCTCGTCACAGGAGGTGCCGGCTTCATCGGCGCCAACTTCGTCCACCAGACCGTCGCGGAGCGGCCCGACGCCGCGGTCACGGTTCTCGACAAGCTCACCTACGCCGGCAACCCGGCCTCGCTCGCAGGTCTCGACGCCGTCAGCCTGGTGGAGGGCGACGTCGCCGACCGCGACATCGTCGACCCGCTGGTCGCGGAGTCGGACCTCGTGGTGCACTTCGCCGCCGAGTCCCACAACGACAACTCTCTGCGGGACCCCTCCCCCTTCGTCACCACCAACCTGGTGGGGACCTTCACCCTGCTCGAGGCGGTGCGCGCCCACGGGGTGCGCTACCACCACATCTCCACCGACGAGGTCTACGGTGATCTCGAACTGGACGACCCGGCGAAGTTCACCCCGGAGACGCCGTACAACCCCTCCAGCCCCTACTCCTCGACCAAGGCGGGCTCTGACCTGCTCGTGCGGGCGTGGGTGCGCTCCTTCGGGGTGGAGGCCACCATCTCCAACTGCTCGAACAACTACGGCTCCTACCAGCACATCGAGAAGTTCATCCCCCGGCAGATCACCAACCTCATCGACGGGGTGAAGCCGAAGCTCTACGGCGCGGGGGCGAACGTCCGCGACTGGATCCACGTCCTGGACCACAACCGGGCCGTCTGGGCGATCATCGAGAAGGGCCGGATCGGGGACACCTACCTGATCGGCGCGGACGGGGAGAAGAACAACAAGGAGGTCGTGGAGCTCATCCTCGAACTGATGGGCCATGACCCGCACGACTACGAGCACGTCGCCGACCGTCCCGGTCACGACCTGCGCTACGCCATCGACGCCACGAAGCTGCGGGAGGAGACCGGCTGGGAGCCCACCTTCAAGGACTTCCGCTCCGGCCTCGCCGACACCATCGCCTGGTACCGGGCCAACGAGGCGTGGTGGCGGCCCCAGAAGGCCGAGGTCGAGGCGAAGTACGCTGCCCAGGGCCAGTAGGCGCCGGGCGATGGGACGCCGTCCCACGGTGGCCGTCATCGGCACCCGCGGTTACCCGAGCTACTACGGCGGCCTCGAGACCGCCGTGCGCAAGCTCGCCCCGTACCTGGCGGACCACGGCTGGGACGTGACCGTCCACGGCCGGCACGGCACCACCCGCGACGACGACCCGAACCGCGACCCCCGCGTGACGAGCGTCGCCGTGTGGGCGATGGAACGCAAGGCGCTGTCCAACCTCTCCTCCGGGCTCGCCTCGACCCTCCTGTTGCTGCGCCGGCCCCCGGACGTGGCCCTCGTGATGAGCACCGCCG
>CALMKG010000511.1 GCA_937867175.1 uncultured Propionibacterium sp.
GGCTCCCTCGACGGTGAAGGTCGGCTCCAGGGCGCGTATCCGCAGCCGGCTGAGGGTGTCGAGGTGGACGGTGCAGAGCCCGGTGTCCCCGGTGCGTGGGGTGAGCTCGTCGTGGGTGGAGAGTGTTTCGTGGCGCCGGGCAGTGACGAAACGTCGGCTGGCGTGCTTGCCGGTGTCGTCGGCGTCGAACTCGGTGTCGCGGCCGTAGATGAGGACGTACCGCGGCAACAGTGGGCGGTTGCGGAAGTCCCCCAGCCAGTCCACGTAGGTCCGACGGAAGAGGAGCTGGTTCTCTGCTTCGAGGAACCACGTTCGCCAGTCTCCGAGCTGCTGATGTGCCTGGTGGAACTGGGCGGTCAGATCCCCGCGCTTCGTGAACCACGCCTTTCCGGGCCGCTCGATCTCGATCAGGACGGGCGTGATGGCCCCACCAGTGGTGTCGAGCCAGAGGAAGTCGGGGAACTGGCGTGCTCCGAGTCCCTGGAGCCGCGGTTGGGTGAAGATGAGTCCGCCCAGGGGGCTGGTCTGGTCCCCGACGAGGAGCGAAGGGTGCTGCTCGAGGAAGCGTTGGACCTCTCGCTCGGCAGGATCCTGGTCCAGGAGCGTCGTCCAGCGCTCGACCACAGCGGGATCGATAGCTCCCATGACGACTTCCCTCCTCTCGGCTTCCATGCCCAGGGCCACCCGCCCCCGAGCCGAACCTCTCACCCTAGAGTGCCGCACTGACGGGTGTCCGGGGTCTATTGCTACCAATGGGAGCAATGGCAGCATTCACAGCATCGTGTGCTGGTCGTGGCACCCGCTCCGACGCCGGTCGCTCCCCCGCGATGCGGCGGGCTGGGGTGGTTGTGGCGGGGCGGGACGACGGAACGTCGCCCCTCAAGGCGGCGGCCCCGAGGAGCTGGCGCGTCCCGCTGGCAACCCCTCTGGGATCCTCGTTGGCTGACAATCACAGCATTGGGAGCATTAACAGCAATCACAGCAAACCCGGCCCGTGTCCAGCCGGCCCCCGATCTGTACCCACTACGTCACTGCTCGCGGCTTCTCAGGGCTCCCACTGAACGGGGGGATGTGTCAGGTCTTGGACGTAGCGGAGACAAGCGCCCGAAGGGCGCGCGTCAGCATGGAGAGCCAGCCTGAAGCCCGCCGGCGCGCCGGACCACCTCGGCACCCGTGGACGCGTCGGGTTCTCCCTTTGGGATGCGGGCCAGGTGTCCTAGGGCGGCCAGGGGTAGTCGTCGAGGCGCGCCCGCAGGTCTTCCAGCGTGGGGTCTTCGACCTCGAGGTCGACGGTGAGCGCGAGGATGGCCAGGAGCCGCACCACGTCCCGCGCGGCGTCAGCGGCAAGCATGTTCCCGTCCAGGGCGGCCCTCGTCAGCTCGGCGCACTTCAGGGCCTCGCGGCTGCTCAAGGCCACGAGGTAGTGGTCGCCGGGCATGCCCTGGCGCATCACGGCCTGGTACTCCTCGGTGGGATCGCTCCCCCAGTCTTCCAGTCCACTCACTCTTGGCCCCCCCTCGCCTTGGTCTGCGTTGGCACCAGTGTGACGGTCAGGCACCGAGATTCGTCGAGGTGGGTGTCGCGCCTGTGGACAGTGCTACGGCTCCTCACTTGGGGAATCGGACCCCCTCCGTAGCCCGGCGACGCCGTGGGTCGCCGGCTCGGCGGACATCGCCGTCGGCATTTTCGTTATCGTTACGTTTCGTTATTGCGTTACGTTGCGTTGCAGGGTACGATGACGGTATGAGCGAAGCACAGGCGGAGACGCGGACCTGCCGGTTCCCGGGGTGCCAGCGCCCCGCAGCCCTCGGGGACGGCACAGGGCGGCCACCGGAGTACTGCGACGACCCCACCCACACCCGGGCGGCGGCGTGGCGGGCGCGGCAGCGCCTGCAGGACGGACCGCGGCCGCCGGAGACCCGTCCGGTGGATGCGGCACGGCAGCGGGCGAGCGTGATCAGCGGTCAGGTGACGGGGATGATCGAGCACCTGGGACAGCAGATGGCGGCCTTGGTGGAGGAGCTCCGCACCGTGGGCGACCCGGAGGCGGTCGAGGCTCAGCTCGAGGCTGTGTCCAGTGAGGCGGCCGAGCAGGTCGCGGCAGCCAATGCGCGCGCGAGCCGGGCGGAGCAGGCACAGCGGCGCGCGGAGGCGGAGCGGGAGGAGGCCGACGCGGCGGCCGCGGAGGCCACTGTCGAGACCGCGCGACTGGCTGACGAGCTGCAGAGTCTGCGGGCTGCCCACACCGAGCTGGAGGAGACGCGGGGTGCGCTCGTGCGCGACCTGGAGGCCGTACGCGCCGAGCAGCAGCAGACGGCAGACGCCCTGGTGCAGGCCGGTGCGGAGCTGGAGGAAGCGCGTGCTGCGGTCGAGCGCACTCTGGCTGAGAGAGACGAACTCCGTGCCCAGCTGGAGGCGGCGGAGTCGGCGCGGATCGACGCTGAGTCTCAGTTCCAGGCGGCCGCGGCGGAGGCCGAGCGGCTACGGTCCACCGTCACTGACCTGAACAGCCAGGTGTCGGTGTTGACGGTGGAGGTGGAGGCCGCCCGGTCCGAGGTGGAGCGGGAGCGGGCCCACAGCGATCAGCGCGTAGCCGATCTCCGGACGACGTATGACCACCAGCTCGACCAACGCCTGGAGGAGCTCACCCAGGCGCGGGAGGACGCTCAGGCGCAGCGATCTCGAGCTGACCGTGCCGAGGCCCAGCTCGCCGGACCAGCAGCACCGTCCCGGCGGCGCTCCACTCCCCCATCAACGTCGGCCTGAGCATCCGAATGCTGTCATTGTTGTGATTGCCTGCATTAGCAGCAATCACAACAATGGGAGCGTTAGAGTCAGTTGCCGGGGCGTCGTCCCGGCGTGAGGTCCCCCGCCGTGACGCCGTTCCAGGGCTTGCCCCCGTTGTGCTCCTGCTCGAGGCGGCTCACCTCGTCCATGACCACTTGGGAGACGAACTCGTTGAGGCTGCGGTAGGTGCCGGGGCTGCGGGTGGCTTCCACGGCGCCGCGGAGCCGGTCGGCGTCCTCGGGACGGAGCCGGATACTGACCTGGCTCCACCCGCCGTTGCGTCGCGGCTTCGCGGTCGGCTCGACGGGCTCGGGCACGGCGGCGATCGGGGTGACGGGGGCGGGTTGCACCGGGCTGGCCCCAGCTAGTTGGGACTTGCGGCGCTCGGGTCGACTGCTCACGAGGTTCCCTCCAGTTCCTTCAGGTAATCGGTGAAGATGGTGGCGAGGGCGGCGGCATCGGCGCCACCCCATTCGTCCAGGCCGCGGCTCGCTTCGGTCGCGTCGGCGATGACTGCACGTTTCGGGACGGGCGGGTCGAAGATCCGGAACCCGCGCTGCTCCCCCGCGGCGTGGAGTTCCTCGTTCCAGTACCGCCCCCCGACGGTGTGGGCCTCGTGCAGGTTGATGATGACGCCGAGGATGCCGAGGGTCTCATTGAAGTGGCGTTGCACGCCGTCGATGGTGGCAAGGAGGTGCGCGATGCCGTTGGCGCTCCACAGCTTGCTCTGGCTGACGATGAGGACACCGTTGGCAGCGGTGAGGCCGTTGATGGTGAGTTGGTCGAGAGCGGGCGGGCAGTCGATGAGGATGAGGTCGTACCGTCGGGTGACCTGGGCGAGCTGTTCGCGGAGACGGTGTTCGCGACCAGGGCCGCTCTGGATGAGTTCGTCGCGGACCAAGCCCAGAGCGGTGCCCACAGTGGGGGCGACGTCGAGACCGTCCCAGACACCGGGGACGATGACGTCGCGGAGCCGGTCGGAGGTGCGGGCGCTGAGCGCGTCGGCGAGGGACACCTCGTCCTCGGACAGGGGTTCCTTCGTGACGACGCTGGTGAGATTCCCTTGGGGGTCGAGGTCGACGACGAGGACCTTCTTGCCGGCGACCACGGCGGCGCGCGCCAGGTGGAAGACCGTGGTGGACTTCCCGACGCCCCCCTTCTGGTTGCATACGGCGATGACGCCCATCCTCTGGTTCTCCTCCGGCGCGGTGCTGATCGACCCTGATCCTATGCTGTGATTGCTGGCAATGCGGTGATTGCTAGCAATTGGGGTGGGTGTGTCGCGATCGTGTCCGAGGGCGTGGCCGCTCATGCGATGCCCCGCTCCCGCAGCATCTCCCGATACCGGTCGGCCTTCTGGTGTTGGCCGCGCTGGTCGAGCAGGTCGGCGTGGGGCGGCCGGAGCGCTAGCTCTTTGAGGTTCTTGTAGGCCGTGGCCCCGTCGGGTGGGGTGCCCCAGTATTCCTGCTGGGCGTGGTCGTAGCCGGCGATCCAGCCGGCCTGCCGCTCCAGCTCGACGTACTGGAGGATGGCGAGCTGCACGTCGTCGGGGTATTCGTGGAGGGCCAGGATCGGCGAGGTGTTCATCAGGCGACTCCCGCCGCATCGCTGTGATTGTTGTGATTGTTAGCAAAGGAAGCATTGGCGCGGGCGAGTGCTTTGAGCTGGTCGGGGCGAAAGCCGCTCCAGTGGTTCTGCGGGTCCTGGTCGACCACGACGACGGGGGCTTGGCTGTAGCCCAGGTCTTCGGTGATGAACTCGAGGGCCGTGGTGTTGTCGGTGACGTCGACGGTGGTGTAGCCGATCTGGAGGCGTTCCAGTTGCTTGCGGGTCATGTCGCACTGGACGCAGCGGGGCTTGCTGTAGACGGTGACGGTGAACATTCCTCAACCTCCTTCAGACTGTGGGCATCTTTCGATAACGGAGTCCGGGTCGCCGGAAGCGGCGGAGGGCAACCCGGAGGGCCGGCGAAGGGAGAGAGCGGATAGCAGCGCAGCGGAGCGAGCAGCGCAGACGACCTGACCGGAGCCGGGGGGCGTGCCCCCTTGCCTGGAGCGCGGGCGGCCAGAATGGAGTGTCGAAAGAGTGTCCGTGGCAGTGAGGGCGCCTGCGGCGCACCGTGTGGTGCTGTGATTGCTGTGAATGCGGTGATTGCTAGCAATCACCGCATTGTGGGGCGCGTGGGGGAGTGGCATGGTGTCAGAGCTCCACTCCGACGGACTGCATGAACAGTTCGGGGCTGACGTTCACGCCGTCGATGAGGACGGCGAAGTGGAGGTGGCAGCCGGTGGACCAGCCGGAGTTGCCGGTGCGGGCGATCTGTTGGCCGGCGGTGACGGGCTCGCCGATGCGCACGAGGATGTCGCTGCGGTAGGAGTGCTTGTACTCCGACAGGACGCCGCCGTTGTGGTCGACTTGGACGGTCCAGCCGCCATAGCTGTCGGCCCAGATGCGGCTGACGTGGCCGTCCTGGATGGCCCAGATGGGACCACCGCAGCCGCCGGCGTTCAGGTCGGTGCCGATGTGCATGAGGGTGAAGGATCCGGTAACGGGGTCGACGCGCATGCCGTAGGGGCTGGTGATGGGCCCGTCGGCAGGCCGGGACCAACCGCTGGCGGACAGGGTTCCCGGGATGAGCGGATCGCAGGAGACGGCCGAGACGGGGCGGGCGCCGGTGCCCTCGAGCGTGCCGAGGGCGGTGACGATCTGGACGGCGGCGTCCCAGTAGGGGGCGTAGTGGTTCGGGTTGGCGTTGCGCTGGACCCGGTGAGCGACCTGGGTGGGGGAGAGGCTGTCCCGGTTCTCGACGGTGGCCAGGACGCGGAAGAAGTTGGTCGCGGAGATGTAGGGGTCCATCCGGTCGGCGTAGGAGCCCCAGGCGCCGTTGTCGCGCTGCTGGAACAGGCCGCGGGAGTCGGGGCCGGCGGCGTCGCCGTAGTCGAGGACGAGGAGGGAGGACTCGCCGATGGCGGTCATGACGCCGATGGTCTGGTCTCGTTCGCTCAAGGCCAGGTCGTGGCCCGCGGTGATGATGTAGGCGGCGTTGATGAGCTGGTCGCCGGAGAAGCCGGCGATCGGGCCGTCGGGCACCGTGGCGAGGTCGATGGTCACGCTGGCGGAGGTCGAGGGGCCGCACGCGGCCGACGACGTGCTCCCGAAGAGCAGCATGCCGAACACCAGGCCGATGAGGCTGAGGGGGAGGACCAGGACGAGGAGTCCGGTGGTGGTCTTGCGGTCCATCAGTTCACGCCCGCTGGGGGAGTGATCGACTCACCGACCCAGGGGGCGGTGGCGTCGGTGCGGCTGAGGAGCAGCTCGTAGACCCCGACGTCGGTGGGGACCTCAACGCGGGCGAGGAAGGCGCTGGACTCGTCGACGAGCACGGGATCCCCAGTGAGAGCGCTGACGGGGATGTTGGCCGGGTCGACGAAGCTGTAGTCCTGCTGCGCCTGCTCGCTCAGGAGGGGAGCGAGATCCGCCCACCAGTCCTCATAGGGACGGGCCGGGCGGGCGAACGCCGTCATGATCTCCGCGGCCCGACCGACGGCAGCCGCGCGAGACGCGGCATCCCAGGTGGGCACAGCCAGCGGCGTGATCGTCACTCCAGGCTGGGTGTCGTCCTCGACACCCGCAGGGGCGGGGGAAAGTCCCTCAACCGGTGGAAGCGACCACGACGGATGTGCGGTCTGCTCCGGTGCGGAGTCGGACGTCGGCGGGGGACCCGCGGGAGATCCGCAGCCGGACGCCCAGATGAGCACAATCGTGGCGCATGCCATTGCGAGTGGACGTCGCATGTTCCCCCCTGCAGTCCACCTACCTAGCCGTCGGTCTCCTCTCGGCTCGGCAGGTTCGAACCCTCGCGCAGCGTGCGCTTGAGTTCATCGCGGATCACGTACCACCGTCCCCCAAGCCGGTAAGCCGGGATAACGCCGCGGTCGAGCAGGTCGTAGAGGCCCTTCTTGCTCAGCCCGAGGATTTCGGCGGTTGTGGCCGAGTTGAGGGTAGGCGGCAACCCCTCGAACAGGTCGTCGACGGCGTCGGCCATCATCGACCCCCAGCAAGTCCACACGGGACAAACTTACACAAAAGTGTGTGTTGGTGTGCGTTGGTGGGTGTATGTTCGTGATCTAGGACGAAGGTGCGCACGAAGTTCTCTCGTTCTACGGTCGGGACAGACGCAGGGGGGCTGACGTTTGAGTCAATCATTGAACTCTCGAGTTGCCGCAGTTCAGGCTATCGAGCAGCCGTGGGATGGCACGGGCATGACCACGCCGACGGGACCGATCGGCCCGCAGGCAGGTGTCTCGGCGCCTGCGGGGCCGGCGTTGCCGACGCGGCGCCTCGATGTGGTCGCTGACGTGTACGTCGTGGGGGCTCATGGCGGTGCCGGCGAGTCCACGGTCGCGGCGCTCAATCCGATGTGGTGGGCGGAGACCGGCCATGGGTGGCCCCTCGTGTCAACGTCTCCCTCGCCCCGCGTCCTGCTGGTGGCACGCACGAGCGCATCAGGTCTGCGGGCCGCGCAGGCCGCTGCGACGCAATGGGCGGCCGGTGCCGCCCCTCCCATGACTCTTCTCGGCTTGGTGCTGGTGGCCGACGCCCCCGGGCGCTTTCCCCGCGCGCTGCGCGAGCTCGTGCGGCTCGTGAGCGGGGGAGTGCCCCGCACCTGGATGTTGCCGTGGAACGAACCATGGCGCCTGGGAGAAGAGATCACCGTGCGGGGTCGTCGACAGCCAGCAGCCGTGCTGGTGCGCGACGTCCGACTTCTCTCACAACCGAAGCCTCACCTCGATGGAAAGGAACCCCTGGAATGAACGTGATTGACACCCTGCTGCGGGCGCAGTTGACCGTGATGGCGCTGCCCGACCCTGCCCCGATCCAGCCGCCCGGAACGGCTGGACTCACGTCGATCATGGGGTGGGCCAAGTGGATCGCACTGGCGGTGTGCATCCTCGGCCTGATTGCCGCTGGCGCCATGATGGCCATCAACTCCCGCCGGGGCGAGGGCAGCGAGCATGTGGGCCGCATCGGCTCCGCGCTCGGTGGCGTGATCCTGATCAGCGCGGCTGGCGGGCTCGTCGGCTTCTTGATGACCTAGACAGGGCGGCCTTGTGATGGCATCCGACGAGACCTCGACGCCGTGGGCCCAGCCGAAGTTCTTGATCGCGGCGGTTCTGGTGATCGCCCTGATCGTTCTCGGCGTCGTCCTCGCACTCAGTAGCAGGAACGAACCGGACGGTACGTCCTCGACGCCGACGACCCCCCCGGGCACCACAACGTCGGCTCCGGGGAACGCTGGTGCCGAGAGCGTGTGCGGACTGCCGGGGTATGCCGACTCTGGAACGCTGACCACGGCACCGGAGGCCGAGTGGCTGTTCCAGGGCACCACGGCCTACCCGACTTCCTCGGAGTACGGCCCCGGCGCAACCTCCCCTGAGGGGGTGCGGTACTGCTTCCAGCACACCCCAGCCGGTGCGCTCTTCGCTGCAGCGAACGCGATGGTTCAAGGTGGCGACCCCGCGGTCGCGGGAGAGTGGCTCGACTATGTAGTGGCTGACGGCCCCTACCGAGAACAGATCGCGAGCAGCCAAGAGGCAGCGGATTCAGCGGACTCTCGGATCAACATCGCTGGATTCCGCTTACTGGCTTACAACGGTGACAGTGCACGCGTGGATCTCGCGGTCCGGGCGACGTCCGGAACGAGCACGATTCTCGTCTCGGGCGTCTACGAACTTGTCTGGCGGGACGGTGACTGGAAGATCAGTGCGGACGTGGCCGAGCCGCTGAACGTTGCATCCATTCCCGACTTGGCCGGCTACGTCGCCTGGGGGGCGTGACCTCAAGTGGCTTGCGACCCTCTCGACCTGACCTGCAAGGCCGCAGAGTTGGCAAAGAGTGCTCTAGGTGGCGCGATCGAGGACATGGCGACCGCGGTGTCGGAGGCTGTGGGGAAGGTGCTGGCGAGTCTCGGCACGATGTGGGTCAACGTCGGGACGCCGAACTTGACCGGTGGGGGTTCTTCCTCGGCGGTGGGCACGCCACCTGGGGTGGCGGGCTTGTCGACGGTCCTGGGCTACGTCACTTGGGTGGCGTTGGCGCTCATGATCGTGTCGCTGTTCATCCTGGGCGCCCAGTGGGCGATCCGGATGCGGCGCGGTGATGGGGGAGGGGTCGGCAAGTTGGGCGTCATCCTCGGGGCCACCGTGCTCGTCTCGGCGGCCGCGGCCCTGGTGTCCGCCGTGCTGCCGAGCAGCCCCCGGGGTGGGAGCAGCACGGTGGCGTTCCTGCAGGGCTCGCTATGGTGGTACGTCGGCGCGGCGGCCGTGTTGTCGGTGATCGTCGGGGCGACCCGCATGGCGTGGGAACAGCGCGCCGAGCCTGGTCGGGACCTGCTGAAGAGCCTGTTCACCCTGATCGTCGTCGCCGGAGCGAGCGTGACGGTGATCGGCCTGCTCGTGACGGCGGCTGATGCCTTCGCGGTGTGGATCCTGAACAACGCGACCTCCTGCGACGTCACCGACGACGCCTGTTTCTCGCGGAACATCATCACCCTGCTGAACATGGCAGCCCTGGCGCCGGCAGGGTCCCTGCTGGTCATCATCCTGGGGTTGGTCGCGATCCTGGCCTCCGCGGTCCAGATCCTGCTGATGGTGGCCCGCGGCGGGATGCTCGTGATCCTCACCGGCATCTTGCCGTTGGCGGCCAGCGCCACGAACACCGAGATGGGCAAGTCCTGGTTCAAGAAAGCGCTGGGCTGGCTGATCGCGTTCATCCTCTACAAGCCGGCCGCCGCGATCGTGTACGCCACCGCCTTCAAGTTGGTGGGCACGGACGTGTTCCAGGACGACGGTACCGGGGTGATCTCGGTCCTTACGGGACTGATGCTGATGCTGGTTGCCTTGTTCGCGATGCCGGCCTTGATGCGGTTCGTGACCCCGCTGGTGGCCGCGACCTCGAGTGGGGGAGGTGGCTTGGCGGCCGCCGGCGCAGCCGGGGGACTGGTCATGCTGCCGACCGGGGCAGCTGCTCTCGGTCGCCTGTCGGCCGGGCATTCGTCGACCGCGTCGTCGGGACAGGTGGGCCCCACGGGGAACACGGGGGGCACTGGAAACACCGGGGCATCCGGTTCTGACGGGTCCGTGGGCAGCACGGGCACCTCCGGACCTCCGCCACCACCACCGGGCGGTTCAGCCGCGGTGGGCGTCGCCTCCCGCGGAGGTGGCGCTGCCGCGGCCGGTGGGGCTGCTGGTGCGGGTGCGGCGACAGGGTCGACGGCAGCAGCCGGCGCGGCTGCTGGGCCGGCGGGTGTCGCCGGGGGAGTGGCACTTGGGGCCGCGCAAGCAGTGGGACGCGCCGCCAGCGGGACGGCCCGCAGCGTGGGCGCAGAGGCGACAGGAGAAGGGGATGGTCCAAGTGGCAGTCGTTGACACCGCTCCGCGGGGAGTGCGCACGTATGGGAACTGGCGGCGACCGACGTCGGCGGGGTTGCTCGGGTTGGGCTCGATGGGCACCAACATGTTGCTCGTCGGGCTGGTCCTGGTGGTGCTCGTGGTGATGACCGCCGGCCTGAAGGAGGCCCTGATCCTCGCTGGGCTGCTGCTGCTTGCGGTTGCCGTGGTGCTGACGAAGGACCGGCACGGCAAGAGCGTGCTCACGCGCAGTGCCGCGCGCGTCGCGTGGTGGCGGGCCCGGGCCAAGGGGGAGAACCTCTACCGCTCCGGACCCTTGGGGCACGCCCGGTGGGGGACCTTCCAGCTTCCTGGGATCGCCGCTCCCACCCGGTTGAGTGAGTACACCGACTCCTACGGGCGTCCCTTCGCGCTGCTGCAGACCCCGGCCACCGGCAGCTACACCGTCGTCATCGGGACGGACCCGGATGGGGCCTCGCTGGTGGATCAGGATCAGGTGGACGCGTGGGTCGCGGACTGGGGTCACTGGTTGGCGAATCTCGCTGATGAGCCCGGGATCGAGGCGGCCGCCGTGACCATCGAGACGGCGCCGGACACCGGGACCCGGTTGCGCCGGGAGGTGGCTGCGAATCTGGATCCGCACGCCCCGGCGTTCGCGGCCGCGATGCTGCGTGAGGTGGTCGACCGGTACCCGGCCGGTTCGTCCACGGTGAAGGCCTACGTCGCGGTCACGTTCTCCGCGACGACGCGCTCCGGGGGTCGGCGACGTAGTCCCGAGGAGATGGGCCGCGAGTTGGCGGCCCGGCTCCCCGGCTTGACGCACGCCCTGCAAGCCACAGGGGCGGGTGCGACGCACCCGCTGACGGCCCAGGAGCTGTGCGAGATGGTCCGGATCGCCTACGACCCGGCCGCAGCGACCTTGATCGAGGACGCGCACGCCGAGGGAGAGGTGCCGGAGCTGTCGTGGGCCGAGGTCGGGCCGACCGCGGCCGAGGCCACCTGGGAGGGGTACCGGCATGATTCGGCCTACTCGATGACGTGGGCGATGACCTCCGCCCCGCGGGGCAACGTCCAGTCCGGTGTCTTGGCCCGCCTGCTGATGCCGCACCGGGACATCGCCCGGAAGCGCGTCACCCTGCTCTACCGGCCGATCGACCCCGCCCGCGCGGCCGCCCTCGTCGAGGCCGACCTCCGGGCGGCAGAGTTCCGCCAGACCGCGACCTCCAAGCCCGCTGCCCGGGACATGCTCGCGGTGCGGGCCGCGGCTGCGACCGCCAGTGAGGAAGCCTCCGGGGCTGGGCTGGTGAACTTCGGGATGCTCGTCACCGCGACCGTCCTCGACGGCCAGGACGGCGCCGACGCCCGCGCCGCCATCGACAACCTCGCCTCCGGGGCCCGGCTGCGGCTCCGCCCGGTGTACGGCTCCCAGGACAGTGCGTTCGCCGCCGCGCTGCCCCTCGGGCTGGTGTTGACCAAGCACGTGAAGATCCCCGCCGAGTGGAGGGAGAAGCTGTGACCGGGCGGCGTCAGGCCACCTCGACGTCTGCCAAGGCGCGGCCGCTGCGTCCCACCGCCCGGGGGTGGTTGGGGCCCGGACGGGGCCTGTCCAGCTACGTCCAGGCCCCGGACGAGTGGCGGGGCACCACGGTGCAGGTCTGTGGGCTGTGGCCCTTCGCGGTCGGGGCGGGTACCCCGATGGTCGGGGTGCCGCTCGGCCGGCACATCTACACCGGGGCCACCTTGTGCTGTGACCCGATCTCGTGGTTCCAGCGCGCCAAGCTGATCTCCAACCCCTCCGCGTTCGTCCTCGGCAAACCGGGCCTCGGGAAGTCCACCATCGTGCGGCGCATGGCCACCGGGCTCGCCGGGTACGGGGTCATGCCGATCGTGCTGGGGGACCTGAAGCCGGACTACGTGGACCTCATCGAGGCCCTCGGCGGTCAGGTCATCCCCCTGGGCCGGGGGCGGGGCTACCTGAACGTCCTCGACCCCGGCGAGGCCACCGAGGCCGCGCAGCGGCTCACCGGCACGGCCCGCACCCAGGTGCTGGCCGACGCGCACGGCCGGCGACACACCATGGTCTCCGCGCTGATCACCATCATGCGCGGCCAGCCTCCCACCGATCGGGAGGAGACCATCCTCGACCGTGCTCTGAAGGTCCTCGACGAAACCCACCCCGGGGTCCCGGTCCTCGCTGACCTACTGCGCGTCATCCAGGACGCCCCCACGGACGTGAGAGCCGCGGCCCTCGACCGGGGGGACGACGTCCGCTACCGGGAGATCACCGAGAACCTCGAGGCCTCCC
>CALMKG010000512.1 GCA_937867175.1 uncultured Propionibacterium sp.
CGGACCAAGACCACAAGGGAGTGCCATCGTGGACCAATCCGCCCGTTACGCCGACTTGAGCCTCGCTGAAGAAGACCTGATCTCAGGTGGTAGGCATATTCTCTGCGCCTACAAGATGAAGCCGAAGCCGGGGGTGGCCTATCTCGAGGCGGCGGCGCATTTCGCCGCCGAGTCGTCGACTGGTACCAACGTTGAGGTCTCGACCACCGATGATTTCACCAAGGGCTTGGACGCGCTGGTCTACCATGTCGACGAGGCCGCCGAGGAGATGCGGATCGCCTACCCACTCGACCTGTTCGACCGCAACATCATCGACGGCCGGATGATGATGGTCTCGTTCCTGACGCTGACCATCGGGAACAACCAAGGCATGGGCGACATCGCGTACGCCAAGATGTACGACTTCTACGTTCCCCGCCGGGCGATTGAGCTGTTCGACGGCCCCTCTGTCGGTATCGCCGAGCTGTGGCGGATCCTGGGGCGCCCAGTGGTCGACGGCGGCTACATCGCCGGTACCATCATCAAGCCCAAGCTCGGTCTGCGACCGGAGCCGTTCGCAGAGGCCGCGTACAAGTTCTGGCTCGGCGGCGACTTCATCAAGAATGACGAACCACAGGGCAATCAGGTCTTTGCGCCGCTGCGCAAGACCATCCCGCTGGTCTACGACTCGATGAAGCGCGCCATGGACGAAACAGGCGAGGCCAAGCTGTTCAGCGCGAACATCACCGCCGACGATCACTCCGAGATGATCGCGCGCGGTGAGTACATCCTCCAGGCCTTCGGCCCGGACGCCGACAAGGTCGCCTTCCTCGTCGACGGATTCGTCGGCGGCCCGGGAATGGTCACCACAGCACGTCGCTATTTCTCCCGTCAGTTCCTGCACTACCATCGGGCAGGCCACGGCATGGTCACCTCGCCCAGCTCCAAGCGTGGCTACACCGCCTACGTGCTGGCGAAGATGTCTCGCCTGCAGGGGGCCTCCGGCATCCATGTCGGCACTATGGGTTACGGCAAGATGGAGGGTGCCCGCGACGACACCGCGATCGCCTACATCTGTGAGCGTGAGGAGTTCCAGGGGCCGGCCTACTTCCAGAAGTGGTATGGCATGCGCCCAACTGCCCCGATCGTCTCCGGCGGCATGAACGCACTCCGGCTCCCCGGCTTCTTCGCCAATCTCGGTCACGCCAATGTTCTCAATACTGCTGGCGGTGGCTCGTACGGTCACCTGGACGGGCCCGCTGCGGGCGCCAGGTCGCTGCGTCAGGCACATCAGTGCTGGGAGGCCGGCGCCGACCCGATTGAGTGGGCGAAGCAGCATCGTGAATTCGCGCGCGCCTTCGAGTCGTTCCCGCACGATGCCGACGCGATCTTCCCGGGTTGGCGTCAGCAGCTGACGAACAGCTGACTTGGCACCTAGGTCGCGGGCGACAAGGAAGGAGGACCATGACTGCACGAACCTTGACCCAGTACCTACTGGACGCCGGCAGGTCGGGTGAGCAGCGCGGCGAGTTCGCTCACATCCTCAGCGCGGTAGCGGTGATGGTGAAGCAGACGGCAGCCATGCTGAGCCGCGGTCCGTTGATCTTGGACCAAGTGTCTCGACCGACACCCCGAGCTGCCAAAGAGGTGAATCGCGCTGTCAGACGGTTGGCGACGAAGGCGCTGTTCGCCCACACCGTATCGGCAGACCAATTGGCGGCGATCTCGTTGTCCGGTGATCCCGTCATCTACCAGGTGTCGGAGTCTGGACGGTATCTGTTGTTGTTCGAAGCGTTGCATGGGTTGAGCAACTTGGTCGACAACATGACCGTGGGTACGGCGTTCTCGATAATGGAGCGTCAGAGCGAGTCGGGCATGGTCACTGAGGCCGACTTCCTGCAGCCGGGTTCCCGGCAGGTCAGCGCCGGGATCGCGTTGTTCGGGCCACGCACCGTGATGTTGGTGACGACTGGGCAGGGAGTTGATGGGTTCACCCTCGACCGCGAGCTGGGCAACTTCATGCTGACTCATCCGCAGGTCACGATCCCGGCCGACGCAGGCATCTTCTCGATCAACGCGGCCGACTCGCCGCACTGGCCCGGCCCGGTCGGACGCTACGTCGATGAGTGTGTACAAGGCGAGGACGGCCCGCGTGGCCGCGGCTTCATCATGCGCTGGAACGCGTCGGCGCTGGTAGGGGCGTTCCGGGTGCTGAACAGCGGTGGCTTGTTCCTGATTCCGGACACCAGGCAGCCGACGGGCTGGTTGGCGCCGCTGCTGCACAATGCGGCGCCGCTGGCGCTCCTCGCTGAACAGGCGGGCGGTCGCTCGTCCACCGGGACCGAGCGGGTCCTCGACGTGATGCCAACCTCGCTCACCGCGCGAACCCCGTATTTCCTGGGCAGCGCATCAGAGGTGGAACGGATCGAGCGCTACTTCGCCGAGCATGAGCAGGGGCAGGACGCCCAGCGATCCTACCCGCTGTTTCACAATCGCAGCTTGTTCGTCGACTAGCAGGGGAGAGGCACGTGTCACGAAAGCATCCAGTGGTCGCGATCACCGGCTCGTCCGGTGCCGGGACCAGCACGGTCACCGAGACCTTCCAGCAGATCTTCTTGCGTGAGGGAATCAAAGCCTCGGTCGTCCACGGGGACGCCTTCCACCGGTACGACAGGGCCGGGATGAAGCGGGCCCGTCAAGAGGCGGTGGACGCCGGCAAGCCCGAATTCAGTCACTTCGGCCCGGAAGCCAACCTCTTCGAGGATTTGGAGGCGCTGTTCAGGCAATACGGCGAGGACGGCACCGGGAAGATCCGCGACTACGTCCACGACAACGAGGAGGCTGCGTTCTATCGTCAACCGCCCGGTACCTTCACCACTTGGCAGGACTTGCCGACCGGCACCGACGTGCTCTACTACGAGGGTCTGCACGGTGCCGTGCAGACCGACACGGTGGACGTCGCCCGACATGTGGACCTGCGAATCGGCGTGGTACCGATCATCAACCTGGAATGGATCCAGAAGCTGCACCGCGATCGCACTAAGCGTGGTTACTCAACCGAGGCAGTCACGGACACGATTCTGCGCCGGATGCCGGACTACGTGCACTACATCGTCCCGCAGTTCAGCAACACCCACATCAATTTCCAACGGGTCCCGGTCGTCGACACCTCCAACCCGTTCATCGCCAGCTGGATCCCAACACCCGACGAGTCCCTGACCGTGATCCGGTTCGCCGACCCACGTGGCATCGATTTCCCGTATCTGTTGTCGATGATCGACGGTTCGTTCATGTCGCGGGCGAACAGCATCGTCGTCCCGGGTGGGAAGATGCCGCTCGCCATGCAGCTGATCCTCACCCCGTGGATCTGGCGGCTGGTAGACAACGCCAGGAAGGAACGCGCCCGGCAGTAGAGCCGACCCACACCAAGTGAGAACCCACGGGCCATCGGCTGACCCGTGGGTTCTCACTCGTACCTGGTCGGGGTCGACCTACTTGTTCTTGAAGGTGATCGCCTTGAAGTCCTCGGTCTGCTTCCTGATACCCACCTCGGTGGGGAAGCGCTCGATGGAACTGGCGCCGTAGAACCCGACGATGCCCTCGGTATTGTCGAGCACATACTGGGCGTCGGCCGGGTTGGCGATCGGGCCACCGTGGCACAGGCATAGAATGTCCGAATTGACGCTCTTGGCGGCGTCCGCCAGTTCCTGAACTTTCTTGGCCGCGTCCTCCAGGGTCATCGCTGTCTGCGCACCGATGGTTCCCGACGTGGTCAGGCCCATGTGCGGGACGAGGATGTCCGCACCGGCCCGGGCCATGTCCTTGGCCTGGTCGACATCGAAGACGTAGGGCGAGGTCAGCAGGTCCATCTCGTGTGCCAGGCGGATCATGTCCACCTCGGGCCCGTATCCCATGCCGGTCTCTTCCAGGTTGGCCCGGAAGACGCCGTCGATCAGTCCGACCGTCGGGAAATTCTGAATGCCGGCGAAGCCGATCTCCTTGACCTGCTTCAGGAAGTAGGGCATCACGCGGAACGGATCGGTGCCGTTGACCCCGGCCAGCACCGGGGTCTTCTTGACTACCGGCAGCACTTCGTTGGCCATCTCCATCACGATGGCGTTCGCGTCGCCGTAGGCGAGAAGGCCGGACAGCGACCCACGACCTGCCATCCGGAACCGGCCAGAGTTGTAGATGACTAGCAGGTCGATGCCGCCGGCCTCTGCCGACTTGGCGGTGATGCCGGTGCCGGCTCCGCCACCGATGATCGGTTTACCCGCAGCCACCTGGGCGCGGAACCGATCGAGGATCTGTGAACGGGTTTCCATCTCTTCTCCTGTGGGTTGGTGGCTGATCGTTCAGTGGCTGATGAGGGCGTGCAGCGATTCGGCCATTGCCTTGCCGAATCCCGGATCGTTGATGTGCAGGTCGAGTTCCACGATTTCGACGTCGGTGCCGCTCAGCCCGTTGCGCAGCTCGGTGAACAGGGCTTCGTCAGCTGCCTCGTCGCGGAAGGGGCCGCCTTCGATATCGATGCCACTCAGCCCCCTCAGCGGAATGAACAGCTTGGTCGGCCCAGTTGCGGACGCCAGCTTCCGGGCGATCCTGCGTCCCAGTTCGGCCAGTTCATCTGTGGTGGTACGCATCAACGTCACGGTCGGGTTGTGGACGATGAAGTTGCGGCCGTCGAAGGTCTTCGGAACCGACTCCATGGGGCCGAAGTTGACCATGTCCAAGGCGCCCAGGCTGACTACCTGCGGCGTGCCCTTCTTGCCAGCCATCTCGAGGCGATCGGGTCCCGCTGTCAGGACGCCACCCACCAGATCGTCGGCGAGTTCGGTGGTGGTCAGATCACAGACTCCGGCCAGCAGGTTCGACTCGACCAACTTCTCCATGGCCTTGCCGCCGGCGCCGGTGGCGTGAAAAACCAAGCACTCGTAGCCGAGTTCGTTCAAGGTGGCCCGGGCCTCGTCGGCTGCCGGGGTGGTCAGCCCGAACATCGAGATGCCGATGAGCGGCGCGTGGCTGCCTTCAGGCGCCGACAGGCGCGCCTGGAAGGCCTTCGCCATGCCCGCGATGCCGGCGGCAGCGTTGTCGAAGACCTGCGCGGAGATCGAATTGAGCCCCGCCACATCGACCACCGAGTACATCAGCGTGGCGTCCACCTCGCCGACGTAGGGTGCCACATTGCCGGAGGCCACGGTGGAGACCAGCAGCTTCGGAAAGCCGACCGGCAGGCTCTGCATGACCCTTGCGGCCACGGACGAACCGCCCGACCCGCCGATCGACAGCAGCCCATGGATGCGGCCCTGCTCATACAGCTGCATCACGATGGCCGCGGCCCCGCGACCCATCACCGTCATCATCTCGCCGCGATGTCGTCGTTGCCGTAGCGCCTTGGGATCTTCACCGGCTGCCTTGATGACCTCATCTGAGCTGAAGTCCGCCAAAGGGCTGGTTGAGAAGGAGCCCGAATCCACCAGGATCGTGTCGACCCCGTTCTCCTTCAGCCGCTGCGCAAGCCAAGAGCACTCCCCGCCCTTGGTGTCGAGAGTGCCCACCAGTGCCACCGTCGTCATGGTTCACTCCTTCGTGCCGTCCGTGTTTGGGTGCTAAGCACCGTAACACGGTGGGCCGACCGGCGTGGTCCGGAGGCTGAGCGGGCTGGCGGCGCCCCGAGGAGCGGCGAGCCGACCGATGGAGGCCAGCGCCGGCGAATCGGCGGTTCAAGTGCGAAGGTCAGCGTAAGTCGGCGCCGAGGCGCCCGTACCGTTGCAGGATCTGCGGAACTTGGTAATGCATGGTTTCGTACACCGACTTCGCCTGCTCCGAGACCACGATGCGGGTCTCCTCGGAATCGCCGCGAAGCAGGCTGTAGCCGTCTTGCAGGTTGTCGACCACCCCGAGAGCAACCGCCCCCAGGATCGCCGCACCCAGCCCGGATCCCTCGGCAGCACCGGTGACGATGAGTGGCCGGTTGAACACACCCGCCACCACGTCCCGCCACAACTGCGAGCGGAAGACCCCACCGGTTGCGCGCACCTCGTCCACCCGGTTGATCATGCGCAACCGCCGGAGGATGGTCCACAGCTGGTAGGCGACCCCCTCGACGCCGGCTCGTAGGAAGTGGTCGGGGGTGTGCGCCTGGCGCACGTGCACGAAAGCACCGCGGATCTCGGAGTCCCACAAGGACGCCCGCTCGGCGACCAGATAGGGGATCATCACCAGTCCGTCCGAGCCGGGCGGGATCGTCTCGGCGCGACGGCAGGCTGTGGCGTCGTCGCACCCCGGGGCGTAGGTCTGGGTGAGCCAACGCTGCACTAGGCCGCCATTGCTGACCGCACCGCCAGCCACCCAGACGTCCCTGGTGAGCGCGTAGCAGAACAGCCCCGAGACCACGGCCGGCTTGCGGACCACCATGCGCACCGCGCCGCTGGTGCCGATCGACAGGCCGGCCTTGCCAGGCTCCAGCGCGCCGGTGCCGAGATTGCCCAATGGGCCGTCGCCGGCGCCGAGCACCACCGGAAGCCCGGCAGGCAGGCCGACTCGCTTGGCGGCGTCCGCACTAAACGGCAGCGTGTCGGTGGTGGCGCGGATTCCGGGCAGCTGATCGCGACGGACCCCGGTCAATTCGATGGCCTCCGGATTCCAGTCGCCAGTCTCCATGTCGAGCATCCCGCTGCCGGACGTGCAAGACAGTTCGGTGACCACCTGACCGGTGAGGTTGACCAGGACCCAGTCCTTCAACCCGATCCAGCGGTCGGTCAGCCGGAGGATGTCAGGATGCTCGTCGCGGAACCAGCACAGCTTGACCAGCGGCGACATCGGGTGGGTCGGGGTGCCACTGGTGTAGTGCAGACGAGGTCCGGTGGCGTGCTCGTTGAGCATGTTCGCCTGCTGCCAAGCGCGTGAATCTGCCCAGGTGAGCAGTTCGGTGACCGGACGCAGGTCGGAATCGATACCCAGCAGGCCATGCATGGCGGTGCTGACCGAGATGCCGATCACCCGTGTGGCGTCCACCTGCGAGACCGCATCGCGCATCGCCTCGAGCACACCCTCGGCGATGGCATCCGGCTCCTGGATGTGCCAGCCGGGCTGGGGGTTGAGCAGTGGGTATTCGCGGGACGCGGTCAGCCGCACCTTCCCGTCCAGCGAAAACGCGGACGCCTTCGCCGCTGTCGTCCCGACATCCAAGCCCAGGATGATGTCGTTGGCTGCGTTCACGGTTGACCGCTCCCTCCGTTGGATGCTGACACCAGCAGCGTAGGGCCCCGAGCTCGGTCCCGGGGCGAGTCTGCACCGTGAGGGTTGGTCGACGAACTCGCGTTCGAAGACGCTGGTTGGCCCATCTAAGCTTGGCGGAGTCATCAACATCGGAGGGACATGTCAGGAATCCTGCTGGGAGCCCTTGCCATCATCGCCGGGCTCATCTTCTGTTTCCGCGGCTACCTGGCTCTGCGGACAGTGATCGCGATTTGGGGAGCCTTCGTCGGGTTCGCCCTCGGCTCGGGACTGGCCAGTGCAGCCACCGGAGACCCCCCGCTGACCGGCGTGATCGGCTGGTCCGCGGCAGTCGTGGGTGCACTGCTGATCACTTGGCTCTCGTACGCGTTCTACGCGGTCGCGGTCGTGATGGTGATGACCTCGGTCGGTTTCGGACTCGGCGCTGCGATTGCAGCGTTCTTCAACGCGCCGGCGTGGGTGGACGTTGTGGTTGGTATCGCTGGGGCGTTGCTGTTGGTCGTCCTCGCCCTTGCCACTAACCTGCCCGAGATACTGCTGGTCGTGGTCAGCGCTTCCGGCGGGGCCTCGGCGATCGTTGTGGGCATCTCACTGCTGATGGCGGAACTGACGTCGTCCCCGGCGCTGCCGGAGGACCTCGCGCCCGCCGACCAGCCTTGGTGGCTGAACGTCGTCTTCCTCGTCCTGTTCGCGTCGGGGGTCGTCGTCCAAATGCGGCATCGCAGGCCGGCCACCCTCCAGGAGGCCTACCGGTGATAAGCCGCATGCAACTGCGCGCAACCCACTGGTGACCTGTTCGCTCACGCCGACTAGTGTCATGGGGTGATCGAAGACGAGGTTGGCCAAGAACCGACCGATGACCAGGTGACTGACGACCAGCCTGATGACAGGCATGCCTTCGCCGAACTCGGGTTGGGGGAGCGGCTCACCAAGGCGCTGCGCGACCTCGGATATGAGCGTCCCACCCCGATCCAGGCCGAGACCATTCCCGCGCTGCTGGCGGGCCGCAATGTGGTGGGCCTGGCCCAGACGGGTACCGGCAAGACGGCCGCCTTCGCACTTCCGATTCTCAGCCGATTGGACCTGAAGCAGAAGACGCCGCAGGCGCTGGTCCTCGCGCCGACCCGCGAACTGGCCTTGCAGGTTGCCGAGGCGTTCGAGCAGTACTCCGCCCACCTGAAGGGGGTCCGGCTGCTGCCGG
>CALMKG010000513.1 GCA_937867175.1 uncultured Propionibacterium sp.
CGTAACCCTGCAGCCTGGCCGCCCAGGAATCGATCAGCCCCGGCGGGAAGACGTCGTCGGCTTCGTAACTTGCGCGCTGGTCGAGCAGCCGCTCGGCCGACTCGAAGCATGAGGTGGGCAACTGGTCCAGACCGGGGACCTTGGACGCGTCGCCCGGCACGTAGCGCTGCTCGGCGAACTCCTGCATGCCGGCAGTGGTCAGCCCCTCACGCGCCGCCACGGTGATACCGGCCAACAGCAGGTGGATGTTGGCCGAGCCGTCGGGGCTGCGCAGTTCGATGGTCTGGGCGTCGTTGGGCAACTCACCGACCGGCGGCTCCTTGGGGTTGGCGTCGCGGAACATCCGGTCGTCCAGGTTCTGCCAACCGAGTGGGACGCGCACCAGCGCCGACCTGTTCCGGTCGCCCCAACAGATCGCGGTGGGCGCCTCCTGGTGCGGCACCAGCCTCAGGAACGAGGTCGGCACCGTGTTGCCGAACGCGGTCAGGGAGGCGGCATGCGACAGGTAGCCACCGATCACCTTCAGGGCGTCGGTGGTCAGCCCCCGTCCCTGGCTGAACAGGTTGACCCCGTCGGCCATCAGACGGGTGTGGAAGTGCATGCCGGATCCGGCCTGCCCGACCACGATCTTGGGCGAGAAGCTGACCTCCATGCCGTGGCGGTAGGCCACCTGCCGCACCACCCACTTGGCCAACGCCATCTGGTCGGCGGCGTCGCCGACCGGGACCGGCCAGAACTCGATCTCGTGCTGCACGTGCTGCTGGCCGTTGATGATGAAGTTGCCCACCTCGGCGTGGGCGTACTTCAGCGAACAGCCCATCTGGGCCAGGTGATAGAGGGTCTCCTGCCTGACCTCGCCCCACTTGGAGAACGGCGGCGCCTCATGGTAGCCGCGCTGCTCCACCACCGGATAGAGCTCCTCGGCCGGGCTGAACAGGTAGTACTCCAACTCGCCGAGCGCCTCCATCGTCGCGCCGGTCGCCCGGCCCAACGACTGCTGCGCTTTGCGCAAGATGTGCTCCGGGGCACTGGCCAACGGGTTGCCTTCCACGTCGTAGAACGAACACAGCAGGTCTAGCGACGGGGTGTCAGAGAACGGGTTGACGAACGCCGAACGGAACCTCGGCACCACGTAAAGGTCGGACGAAGTGGCTTCGACGAAGCTGAACAGGCTGGAACCGTCGACGCGCTCCCCCATCGTCAGCACCCGGTCAAGCTGGGCCCGGGACTGAATCACGAAGTTCAGCATCTTCAGCCGCCCGTCGCCACCCAAATAGCGCAAGTTCAGCATCTGGATGTTGTTGGCCTCGATGTAGGCGATGATGTCGGACTTGGTGAAGTCGTCAGCCGGTTTGTCGAGTGCCCGGACCAGTTGGTTCGGGTTCAGTGCGACGGTGTCAGACTCCAGCACAATGCCTCCTAGGGTGCGCAGGGCTTCGTTGAACGCGCAGGCTCCATCTTTGCACTGGCGCCCGGTAACTGCGCACCTGACCCGGTCTCGCCGTCGAAAGACGTGCACTGGTTCGACCAAAAGGGCCGCGACACGCCGGGGGCCCCGAACCGCTGCGCGTGAATCGACGCCCGGATGGTGTCCACCCCAGGGTCAAGGGATTGCGCCCCGGATCGCCGCCTGACAGGGTTGGCCCCGTGACGACCACCTCGCGGCCGCAGATGACTACGCCCGAACGCATAGTCTTCGCGGCCGGCGACATCT
>CALMKG010000514.1 GCA_937867175.1 uncultured Propionibacterium sp.
AGGAAGATCTGGCCGTCGGTGATCGAGATCACGTTGGTCGGGATGTAGGCGGACACGTCGTTTGCCTTCGTCTCGACGATCGGCAGACCGGTCATCGAGCCGCCACCGATGCTGTCCGAGAGCTTGGCGCAGCGCTCAAGCAAGCGGGAGTGCAGGTAGAAGACGTCGCCAGGGTACGCCTCACGGCCGGGCGGACGCCGCAGCAGCAGCGACATGGCGCGGTAGGCCTCAGCTTGCTTGGTCAAGTCGTCGAAGACGATCAGCACGTGCCGTCCCTGGTACATCCAGTGCTGGCCGATCGCGGACCCCGAGTACGGCGCGATGTACTTGAAGCCGGCCGGGTCGGACGCCGGCGAATTGACTATCACCGTGTAGTCCATCGCTCCGCGACGGGTGAGGATCTCGTGGACCTCGGCGACGGTGGTGTTCTTCTGGCCGACCGCAACGTAGATGCACAGCACCTGCTTGCTGGGGTCGCCCGATTCCCAGTTGGCCTTCTGGTTGAGGATGGTGTCGACCGCGATCGCGGTTTTGCCGGTCTTGCGGTCGCCGATGATCAGCTGGCGCTGGCCGCGTCCGATCGGGGTCATCGCGTCAATGGCCTTCAAGCCTGTCATCAACGGTTCGTTGACCTCTTGGCGCTGCATAACGCCGGCGGCCTGCAGCTCGAGTGCGCGCCGGCCGCTGAGCGGTTCGATCGGACCCTTGCCGTCGATCGGGTTGCCCATCGCGTCCACGACCCGACCGAGGTAGCCGTCGCCGACGGGCACGGACAGGATGTCTCCGGTCCCCTTGACCGTAGATCCCTCGCTTATGCCCTCGGAGTCTCCCAGCACCACTACGCCGATCTCGCGGGCGTCCAGGTTGAGCGCGATGCCGAGCGTGCCATCTGCGAAGAGCAGAAGTTCGTTCGCCATGGCGGAGGGCAGCCCCTCCACCCGCGCGATACCGTCACCCGAACTGATGACCGTGCCGATCTCTTCGCGTGCGGTGCGCGTGGGCTGATAGCTCTGGACGAACGAGGTCAGTGCCTCACGGATCTCGTCGGGGCGAATCGTCAGTTCCGCCATGGGCTTGCTCTCCACTTCTGCTTGTCTCGTCAGCCGATCAGGCGACGTGCTTCGTTCAGTCGGTTCTGGACAGTGCCGTCGATGAGGTCGTCGCCGATCTCGATGCGGGCCCCGCCCAAGACCTCGGGGTCGATGTCGATCTGGATGTCGATGCTCGTGCCGTAGATGCGTGTCAGTTGCGTGCGCATCTTGGTGAGTTGCTCGGCGTTGAGTGGTTGGGCCACCGTGACGCGGGCGAGGGTGTGCCGACCGATCTGGGCTGCCACCTCGACGTAGTCATCCAAGGTTTTGACCAGAGTCCGTCCCCGCCGCTGCACGGACCGTTGAACCAGCCGCACCGTCGCTGGGTGTGCCTGGGACGCCAACAGGTCGCCCACCAACCGTTGCCGCGCGGCAACTTCGATCAGTGGATCGGTGAGGGTGGCCTGCAGATCGGAGTTGCCTTCCAGGACGCGGGCGAACCGGAAGATCTCCTCCTGCACTCTTCCCACCGCACCGGATTGCTGGAAGACCGCTCTGACACCCTGCCTCTCGATCTCGGCCTCCAGGCCCGTGGACTCGGTCGCCGAGGCGGATGCCTGTGCCACCAACTCCACCGCCGCCGGAGAGATGCGGTCGGTGAACAGCCGGCGGGCTATCTGGGTGCGCACCTTCGCGGGCACGGCAGGATCACTCAGGGTCGCTCGCAGCCGATACTGGCCTGCGAGGGCATCCGAGGCGGCGAAGATCCCGGCGACGGCGGCCTCATCCAACTTGAGTCCGTCGGCCTGTGCGTCCAGCCGGTGTTCGCGGAGGTCTTCGTCCATCACTGGCCCTGAGTGGTCAGGTTGTCGGGTACGTAGTCGGGAGCCTGACGGGACGGCTGTTGGTCGAGTTCGCTCAGGAACCGGTCGACGGTGCGCTGAGTGAGCGCGGTGTCGGCAAGTGACTCGCCGACGATTCGCTCCGCCAATTGGGCGGCCAGAACGCCTACCTCACCACGCAGTTCCTGGTAGACCTGAGAACGCTCGATCTCCAATTGCTGGCGGCCGGCCTCGAGGATGCGGGTCGCTTCCTGCTTGGCGTGCTCTCGGGCCTCTTCCAAGATGACGGCGCCCTGCACACGAGCCTCCTCACGGATTCGCGCAGACTCCTCGCGCGACTGGGCCAGTTGCTCCTGGTACTGCCGTTTGGTCTTGGCGGCTTCGGCCTGCACCGCTTGCGCGCGGTTGATGCCGCCCTCGATCTGAGCGGCCCGGTCACCGTACATGGCCTCGAACTTCGGCACCACGAACATCTGCACCACGATGGCCACGAGGATCGCAAGCACAAGACCGACGATGAACTCGGAAAGATGGGCTGGTGCCAAGGGTCCCAGCGAGCTTTCCATGGGTATCAGTCCAACACCGTTCATGGTGCCGCCGATCACTGGATGACGAAGGCGAGCACGAAGCCCAGGATCGCCAGCGCCTCGACCACGGCGAAGCCGATGTAGGCCGTGCCCATCATGGCGCCGCGGGCCTCAGGCTGGCGGGCGGTGCCGTTGATGACCGAGGCGAAGATCCACGCCACGCCGATTGCCGGGCCCAAGGTCGCCAGCGCGTACCCGAGGACATTGATCGAGCCGCTCAGTTCCATGGGGGTCATACTTGGTTCCTTTCGGTTGGTTCGTCAGATGGTCGGTGATCAGTGACTTTCGCTGATCGAAGACGAAATGTATTGTGCGGTCAGAATTGTGAAGATGTAGGCCTGCAGGGCGCCGATGAACATCTCGAAGAGCATAAACAAGATGCTGAACAGCAGTGCGACTCCCCCACCGACCTTGAGCACGATGCCGTCGGCCTGCGTCAACAGGTAGCTGCCGCCCACCACGAAAACCACGACGGCCAAGTGGCCGGCGAACATGTTGGCGAAAAGACGGACGCCGAGCGTCAGCGGCCGGGTGATGAAGGCGGACAGGAACTCCACCGGGATGATGATGATGTACAAGTACCAGGGCACGCCTTCGGGGATGAGCGCCTTGCGTAGATAGCCGATCCCGTGCTTGCGGAAGCCCGCCCAGACGTAGATGAACAGCACCAGAACCACTGCTCCCCAGGAGTAGCCGATGTTCGACATGGTGGGGAACATGAACAAGAAGAACTCGCCGAACCAGTTGTTCAACAGCAGATAGGTGAACAGGCCGACCAGCAAGCCCAGGTAGGGCCGGAAACCAGGGCCGAGGATGTCACGTCCGACGCTGTTGCGGATGAACTCGTAGAGCAACTCCATCAAGTACTGGCCCTTGGTGGGCACGACGCGTAGACGGCGGGCCGCGACAACCCAGACCACGATGACGATGATGGCCGCGATCACGGCCTGCACCATCGGCTTGGTGATCCAGTCGGTGCCGAAAAGGCCGGTGAACTGGAAGTCCTCAATACCCGGCGCCGTGTAGCCGCCACCCTCCATTGGGATCATGTCGCGCTCCCGTAGCGTTTGATGACGAGGTAAATGCTGATTGCCATGCCCAGGATCATCCCGATCGGTAGCAGGAAGGAGGTCTGCCAGAAGTGGTCACCCAGCCAACCCAAGCCGCCATACAGGCCAATCCCCGCAAGCAGGTAGCTGAAGATCATCATGCCTTGGTCGCGCCCTTCGGTCGGGGTCGACGTTGCGGTCTTCTCTTTCACCGGTCCCACCCCTCGGGCGCCTGATAGCTGCGGTCATAGACCGGGACGCGAGCCCGCGAGTCGGCGACCACCAAACCGGTCAGCCAGCCGATCAGAGCAGTCAGCGCCCCAGCCGCAAACCAGGTCCTGGACCATTGACCGGAGATCGCAGGCGTTGAGGCTGCCAGCCACAGGATCAAGCCGAACAGCCCAACCCGCGCCGCATAGGACACCAGCGTAAGCGTCAGGCCGGTGCCATCGGCCATCCGCAGGGCCACGCCTTCGACCAATTGGCCGGAGATGAAGAAGACCAGTACCAAGATCGATGCCAGCACGGAACTCGTCAGCCCTTGGAGGCCGCCGAGCAACAGACCGGCCGTCGCGCAGAGCAAGGACGCACCGACGCCGACGACAAAGGCGCCGCGTGCCGGATCGGCCAAGCGCGTTGTCAGCTGATTCTGCGGCACCGCACGACACCTCCTCCTTGATGGTGTGGCCGACCGCTGGGGCGTGTC
>CALMKG010000515.1 GCA_937867175.1 uncultured Propionibacterium sp.
TGTTGGACAGTGGTCTTCGGTGAGGTCATTGTTGATCCTTCTCTCGTTGTCGCCGAAATCAGTGGAAGACTACGTTCAAGGTGACGACGAGCACACCGGCCACGATCGCCAACGGTACGGGACGGCGCCAGACGGGCATCTCATGCAGGTGCGGGTCGGTGCGATCTTCCTTGGGCGTCAGGGCGTAGACGAAACCGCGCAACTCGGCGTCCGGCTTCGGCTGGGTGAACTGCGAGACCACGATGGTGACGATGACGTCGGTCAAGAAGGCGACCGTGGCTGCGAGGAAGGCACCGCCCTGGCCGGGTAGCGCGATCACTCCGCTCCAAAGCAAGATGTTCACACTCAGCGCCGCCAAGGTGCCAGATGCCAGGCCGGTCCAACCTGCGGCAGGGGTGGCCCGCTTCCAGAACATACCGACGATGAACGTTGCGAACAGCGGGGCATTGAACATCGAGAAGAGCTGCTGGAGGTAATCCATCAGATTCGAGTACTGCGCAGCAATCAACGCGGTGAAGATGGCGATGATCGAAGCCGCGGCAGTGGTGTACTTCCCCACCTGGAGATAGTGCCGGTCAATCTTGCCGGGCCGGAGGTAGCGCTGGTAGAGGTCGACGTTGAAGACCGTGTTGAAGGCCGAGATGTTGGCGGCCATGCCTGCCATGAACGATGCGAGCAGGCCGGTGATGGCCAAGCCGAGCAGTCCGTTGGGCAGCACGTCACGCATCAGCAGCAGAATCGCATTGTTGTACTCGAAATCGGCGCCGGTGAGTTTCGCATCCGCGACTTCGGTCACCAGGACGCCGGCCACCATGCCGGGGATGATCACCAAGAAGGGGATGAACATCTTCACGAAGGTGCCGATGATCGGCGTCTTCTGGGCGGCCGAGAGTGAGTCGGAGGCCATCGCACGCTGAACCTCGACGAAGTTGGTCGTCCAGTAGCCGAACGAGAGCACGAAGCCGAGGCCGAAGACGATGCCCACGACCGACATCACCGGGGAGTCGAAGCCCGACAGCAGCGTCCCGGGCCACGAGTTCAGCTGCAGTGCCGGATCAGTGCCGGCTTGGTTGGCGAGTTCGGTGATCTGACGTGTGAGCCCGCTCCAACCGCCGGTACGGTGCAGGCCGATCAGGGTCAGCGGCAGCAACGCCGCCACGATCACGAAGAATTGCAGCACCTCGTTGTAGATGGCTGCCGACAGACCGCCAACCGAGATGTAGGTGAACACGATGATGGCCGCGACGATCAGCGCGACGATCAATGGCCACCCCAGCAACCAGTTGATGATCTTGCCCAGCAGGAACAGGTTGATACCGGCGATCAGCAACTGCGCCAGCGCGAAGCTCAGCGCGTTGATCAGGTGAGCCGTGGTGCCGTAACGCTTGAACATGAACTCGGGCACCGAGCGGACCTTCGAGCCGTAGTAGAACGGCATCATCACGATGCCCAAGAAGAGCATCGCCGGGATGGCGCCGACCCAGAAGTAGTGGAAGGTCGGCATCCCGTACTGGGCGCCGTTGGCCGACATGCCCATGATCTCGACAGCACCCAGGTTGGCCGAGACGAACGCGATACCGGTGACCCAAGCGGGCAGTGAGCGCGCCCCGGTGAGGAATGCATCGGAGGAGGACGCCTTCGCCTTCATCACGAAACCCACCCCGATCACGAACGCGAAGTAGATGACTATCGGGATGTAGTCGTACCAATAGGCGTTGAGCAGGAGTTTCTCCTCCAGCGGAAGCAGGAGTGCTGTCATCTGTGTCCCCGTTCGGGTGGTGGGTGGTGTGGGCGGCGCCGATCGGTCCTGACTCGTTTGCCAGGCAGACCCGATCGACTCTGGTAACGCAACCATACGACTGTGGTTGTACGGCGTCAACCGCGCATATCTTGCTAAGCTCTGATCTAAAGAAATGGCGACGAAACGGGGCATGACGTGGAACTGAACACCTTGAAAGACCAACTGGTCGGCGGCGCACTGGACGACCAGATCCGGCGGGTCTACGCAGCAGAGCCGGCTGAGCTGCAATCGGCTCGAACGCGTTTGGTGTCGTTGCTCGACCGCTTCCAGGCCGATTTCGGTGGCGAGGAGGCGGGGCTGTTCTCTGCTCCGGGACGCACCGAGATGGGCGGCAACCACACCGACCATCAGCGCGGTCATGTGCTGGCAGGTTCGGTCAATCTCGACATGGCGGCCTGCGCCGGACGCAACGGCTCGCGGATCATCCGGGTGCTCTCGGATGGTTATCCGCAACTTGAGCTGGACAGCGCCGAGCTCGACCCGATCCCCGCTGAGAAGGGCACCTCTGCTGCCTTGGTGCGAGGTGTCTGCCGCGCGATGCGCGACCGCGGGTACGTGATCGAGGGCTGGGATGCCTGCATAACCTCCAACGTGCCGGGCGGGTCGGGGTTGTCGTCCTCAGCGGCCTACGAGATCCTCGTCGGCACCATCGTGAATCATCTTTTCTGCAACGACGAACTCACCCCCGTCGAGCTTGCCCAGATCGGTCAGTACGCAGAGAACGTCTTCTTCGGCAAGCCTTCGGGCCTGATGGATCAGATGGCCAGTTCCCTGGGCAATGTCGTTCACATAGACTTCGCCGATCCCGCTCATCCTGTGGTGCAACCGGTGAACTTCGACATGGCGGCCTCCGGGCATGTGCTGTGTATCGTCGATTCGGGTGCCGACCATGCCGACCTCACCGACGAGTACGCGGCGGTCACAGACGAGATGCGCGCGGTTGCGCAGCATTTCGGTCAGCAGTACCTGAGTGAAGTCCCGGCAGCCGATTTCTGGGGAGATCTTCGGGGCGTCCGGGCGAGCGCTGGCGATCGTGCCGTGCTGAGGGCCGCGCATTTCTTCGACGACAACGCGCGAGTTCCGTTGCAGGCAGCTGCCCTGGCGGAAGGCCGCTTCGCAGACTTCCTGGAACTGGTGAGCGCCTCTGGGGTCTCGTCGGCGATGCAGCTGCAGAACCTCTTCTCGACCTCCCAGCCGCAGCAGCAGGCAGTCGGAGTGTCGCTCGCGCTGGCCGCACACCTACTGGGTGGGCGCGGCGCGGTCCGGGTGCATGGGGGCGGGTTCGCGGGCACGATTCAGGCGTATGTGCCCACTGAGATGGCCGAGGAGTTCCGCGCCGGCATGAACCGCGTCCTCGGCGCCGGCAGGTGCTGGATCGTGCGGATCCGTCCCGCCGGTGGCGTGGTCATCGCGAGCTGACCGATCGGACGCCCTGGCGCGTCCCCGCCGTAGGATGGCCAGATGAGGCTCACCCGCAAACCCGACCGCGGCGTCGACGACCGGGCCGCGCTGGACGCGTTCCTGGACGAACAACTTTCCGGGGTGCTGGCGACCGTGCACGAAGGACGCCCGCACGTCATCCCGATCGCCTATGCCCGCGACGGTGACCGACTGCTCTTCCACGGCTCGACGGGCGCCGGGGCGCTTCGGATGGCGGCCGACGGTGCGCCGGTCAGTTTCTGCGTGCATGCGGTGGACGCGATCCGGTTGAGCTACAACGGCCTGCACCACTCGGTCAACTACCGCTCCGCAGTCGTGGAGGGTGTGGCCACCAGGCTGACCGGGGACGAACACTGGGCGGCACTGGACCTACTGGTCGACCTGCTGGTGCCCGGCCGCAATTCCGAGATCGTGCCGGTGGCGAGCAAGGACGCCGCCAAGACGATGACGCTCGCGTTGCCGATCAGCGACGGCCACTGGCTGATGAAGGCCCGCACGGGTCAGCTGGCTCGGGCCGACGAAGTACCGGACGACGTTTGGATGGGCACCGTGCCGTTGACCTTGGTGGCCGGCGAACCAGTGCCGGCCACCGGGCAGGACCCCGGGCTGCCGCTGCCGGCGTCGGTGCGCCGGTTCGTGGCGGCCCGCCCCAATCCCGACGGCCGAGACGCGGACCGCCCCGGCGTGGTGTGATTGACCCATGGGATGGCGTGACCTGTTCAACACCGGCGATGAGCCGGCCGACGAGACCACCGTCTCGGTCCCCGATGCCCTCAGACTGTTGGCCGACGGCGGTGTGGTGATCGATGTCCGCACCCAGACCGAGTATGAGCGCGGCCACCTTCCCGGCGCCCGGCTGGTGGCGATAACCGACCTCACGACCTCCCCAACCGATGCCGTCTGGGGCCATGACCCGCTGGCGATGCTCGACCCGGCAACCCAGGACAAGGCGGTCATCGTGGTCAGCTCCACGCCGGCCCATGCCCGCGCGGTCGCACATCTGCTGCGTGACCATGATCTGAACGCCCACTCGCTGGCCGGCGGCTTGGCGGGCTGGGTGCGGGACGGTCAGGTGCTGCTGCCGGGGCCGCCGCGCTGAGCCCGGCCCGCCGGCTGCCTCGCTTCGACAATCCCGGACGACGCAGGTATCGTTGGCGACTGCGTCGCCGCGCACCTGCGCGTCCCCGGCGTTGCATTCGCCCTCCTGCCACGGGAGATTCCCGCGGCCGCCCAGTCCGAAGGAGGTGGAGTTCGCGTATGCGTAAGTACGAAATCATGGTCATCATCGACCCCGACGTCGACGAGCGTCAGGTGCCCGCTCTGCTGGAGAAGCATTTGCTGGTCATCACCAATGGCAAGGGAACCGTCGACGGCCAGGACATCTGGGGCCGGCGCCGGATGGCCTACGAGATCAACAAGAAGCCCGAAGGCATCTACGCAGTGCTCAATGTCACTGCCCCGCCCGCCGTGGTCAGCGAGATGGATCGTCTGATGACGATCGATGAGCAGATCATGCGCACCAAGGTGATGCGCACCGACAAGTAAGTCGGCTCGGCGAGTTGTCCACAGCTTGTGATCCGTCTGACGGATTGTCAGCGCGGAGGCCGATACTCAATGAAGACTCATCACTCGTAACGGAGGAAACATGGCAGGCGACACCCAGATCACGCTGATCGGAAATCTGACCGGAGATCCCGAACTGCGCTTCACCCCGTCAGGGGCTGCGGTCGCCAACTTCACCGTTGCCTCGACGCCAAGGACGTTCGATCGTCAGTCCAGCGAGTGGAAAGACGGCGACACCATGTTCCTCAACTGCTCCATCTGGCGCCAGGCTGCCGAGAACGTCGCCGAGACGTTGTCCAAAGGCATGCGAGTGATCGTGCAGGGTCGCCTGAAGTCGCGCAGCTACGACGACCGGGAAGGCAACCGCCGCACGGTCTTCGAGGTGGACGTCGAAGAGGTCGGCCCGTCCCTGCGTTACGCCACTGCGAAGGTCAACCGCACCTCCGGGCAAGGTGGCGGCGGCTGGCAGGGCGGCGGCGGCCAAGGTGGCAGCCACGAGCGTGGCGGCGGCCAGGCCGGCGGCGACAACTGGCAGTCCGGTGGCTCGCAGTCGTCCAACCGTGGTCCCGCCAACGACCCGTGGGCCAGCGCCCAAAGCGAAGAACCGCCGTTCTGATCGTCCGATCGGTCGGCAACAACCCGAAATCCACATGGCACATTCCGGCGCGAGCCGGGCTCGGGAGGCCTGACCTCCCAGGAAAGGAGCACCACAATGGCCGGTCCTCAGCGCAAGCCGCTGAACAAGCGCAAGATCGTCCCCGTGAAGGCGGTCCGCGTCGCCAACGTCGACTACAAAGACACCGCCCTGCTGCGGAAGTTCATCTCCGAGCGTGGCAAGATCCGCGCCCGCCGCGTGACCGGACTCAGCGTCCAAGACCAGCGCAAGGTCGCGATCGCCGTCAAGAACGCGCGCGAACTCGCACTGCTGCCGTACACCACGACCACTCGCTGACAAGGAGGAAGTTGATATGAAGCTCATTTTGACTGCTGCTGTCGACAACCTCGGGGTGGCCGGCGACGTCGTCGAGGTCAAGGACGGCTACGGGCGTAACTTCTTGCTGCCGCGCGGTTACGCCATCGCCTACAACCGGGGCACCGCCAAGCAGATCGAGGGCATCCAACGTGCCCGCGACGCCAAGCAGATCCGCAGCAACGAGCACGCCGCGCAGGTCCGCACGCAACTCGAGGGCCTGCAGGTGCAGGTGCCGGTTCGTGCCGACGCCTCCGGCAAGCTCTACGGCGCCGTCACCAGCAACGAGGTCGCCACCGCGATCAAGAAGGCGGGTGGCCCGTTGCTCGACAAGCGCGCGATCTCCGCAGCCAAGCCGATCAAGTCGGTGGGGACGCACATCGTGGCCGTGAAGCTCACCGATGCGGTGACCGCCCACGTGCCGGTCGAGGTCGTCACCGCCTGAGCTGACCGACATTCGCCGAAGGCATCGAACAGGCCCTGCCCAACCGGGTGGGGCCTGTTCTTCGTCCCGGGCTGGACTGCGCTCCACAGTTCCGCGCCGAGGTGACACAATCAGGTTCGTGCGCGTTTACAACTTCTCCGCCGGTCCCGCAATGATGCCGCTCGAGGTCATCGAGGAGGCCCAGGCCGAGCTGCCCGATTGGAAGGGCGGCATGTCGGTGATGGAGGTCTCGCATCGCGGTGCCGACTTCATCGCCTGCGCTGCCGAGACCGAACGGTCGCTGCGTGAACTGATGCAGATCCCCGGCAACTACAAAGTGCTCTTCTTGCAGGGTGGCGGGATGGGGCAATTCGCCGCCGTGCCGCTCAACCTGGCGTCTGCCGGCGACTCGGCAGATTACGTGTTGACTGGTCAGTGGGGCACCAAGGCCCTCAAGGAGGCCAGCCGAATGGGCCTGCTGACCACCGTGGTGGCCGACGAGAAGAACTCGAAGTACACCAGAGTGCCCGCCGAGGGCAGCTTCACCACCAGCCCGAACGCGAAGTACCTGCACTACACCCCCAACGAGACCATCGGCGGGGTCGAGTTCGGCTATATCCCCCAGACCGGGGACGTGCCCTTGGTCGCCGACCTGAGCTCGACGATCCTGTCGCGTCCCATCGACGTCGCCAAGTTCGGTGTGATCTACGCCGGCACCCAGAAGAACATGGGCCCGGCCGGCATGGCCGTGGTGATCGTGCGCGACGACTTGCTCGACCGTGCGCGTCCCAGCACGCCGTCGATCTGGCAATACCGCGAGATGGCCGACGCCGATTCGATGCTGAACACCCCGCCGACCTTCTCGATCTACCTGCTGGGCAAGATCCTTGCGTGGGTCGAGAAGAACGGCGGCCTGGCCGGCATGGCCGAGCGCAACCAGGCCAAGGCCGACCTGCTCTACGGGTTCATCGACGACTCGCCGTTCTATTCCAACCCGGTCGAGCCGTCCTCGCGCAGTTGGATGAACGTGCCGTTCCTGATGACCGAACCAGAACTGAACACCCAATTCGTGGCCGAGGCGGCCCAGGCCGGGCTGACGAACCTGGGCGGCCATCGCTCGGTCGGCGGCATGCGTGCGTCCATCTACAATGCGATGCCCATCGAGGGCGTCGCGGCCCTCGTCGAGTTCATGAAGGAGTTCGAGCGCGTCCATGCCTGACGCGCCAAAACCAGCGATGCATCGAATCAAGACGCTGAACGCGATCAGCTCGCATGGGCTGAACCGCTTCCCCAAGGATGAGTACGAGATCGGCAGCGATGTCGAGGACGCCGACGCCTGGCTGGTCCGGTCGGCCGATCTGCACCAGCAGACCATTCCCGACAGCGTGCTGGCAGTGGCCCGGGCCGGCGCCGGCACCAACAACATCCCGGTCACCGACCTGAGTGCGCGCGGGGTTCCGGTCTTCTACACCCCCGGCGCCAACGCGAACGCAGTCAAAGAACTAGTGCTCGCCGGCATGCTGTTGTCGGCACGCAACATCGTCCCTGCCCTGTCGTTCGAGCACGGTTTGTCCGGCGACGGCGACGGGATGAGCAACGCAGTCGAGTCCGGCAAGAAGCAGTTCGTGGGCTTCGAACTGCCCGGGCGCACATTGGGTGTGGTCGGCCTGGGCGCCATCGGCGTCGAGGTGGCCAACGCCGCTCAGGCACTCGGCATGAAGGTGCTCGGCTTCGACCCGGCGATCAGCATCCGGCACGCCTGGCAGCTGTCGAGCAAGGTCGACCGTGCGTCGACGATCGAAGAGGTCCTCAAGAAGGCGGACATGGTCACGGTGCACGTGCCGCTGATCGAATCCACCAAGAACTTGGTGAGCGCTGATCGAATCGCCTTGATGAAGAACCGCGCCGTGCTGCTGAACTTCGCGCGGGCCGGCATCGTCAACGAGGAGGCCGTGCTGGCCGCCTTGGAGGCCGGGGAGATCCGCGGTTACGTCTGCGACTTCCCCAGCCCGGCGTTGCACGGCCACCCGAAGGTGATCGCGCTGCCGCACCTGGGTGCGTCCACCATCGAGGCCGAGGCGAACTGCGCGGTGATGGCCGCCGACGCGTTGCGCGACTTCCTGGAGAACGGAAACATCACCAACTCGGTGAACTTCCCCGAGGCAGTCCTGGATCGTGGCGAGGGGACGCGGCGAATTGCGGTTGCCAACCGCAACGTGCCGAACATGGTGGCCGAGATGTCCACGCTGGTCGGGGACACCGGCCTGAACATCGCCAACTTGCTGAACAAATCACGCGGCGACCTGGCCTGGACGATGTTCGATGTCACCGGTGAGGTGCCGGACGTCCTGCGCGAACGGATTCTGTCGATCACCGGGGTACTGAGCGCACGGCTGATCTGAGGTTGGCTGCCACCCCTTAGACTTTCGCGCATGGGCAGCTACAACCGCGCCAGCACCGGGGTCTTTGGCCTCGACCGGATCTTCGACGGGCTGCGGTTGGGCGACAACGTGGTCTGGCAGGTAGACAGCCTCAGCCAGTACCGAAAGCTTGTGCAACCGTTCGTCGAGCGGGCGCGCGCCGAGGGACGCCAACTGATCTACGTCCGCTTCGGCCACCACGACTCGTTGATCGAGGACTTGACCGGCGTCGACGTGCACCGGCTGGACGCGTCGCTGGGTTTCGAGCACTTCGCGTCCGAGGTGCACAAGATGCTCACCGACAACGGGTTCGGAGCCTTCTACGTCTTCGACTCACTGACCTCGCTGCTCTACACCTGGCGCTCCGACCTGGCCGTCGGCAATTTCTTCCGAGTCACCTGCCCGTACCTGTTCGAACTGGACACCGTCGCCTACTTCGGGCTGATCCGCCGTGAGCACACCTTCGCCACCTTGGCGATGATTCGCGATACCACCCAACTGTTGCTCGACGTCTATCTGATCCGCGGCGAGACCTACGTCCACCCGTTGAAGGTCTGGCTACGCCATTCGCCGACGATGTTCTTCCCGCATCTGCTGAGCGGCACTGAGGCCAACCCGATCACCAGTTCCGAGGCCACCGCCCGACTGTTCGCGTCCGCCTCGCTGCGGGTAGATCCGCCCGACCACTGGCATCGGGTAGTACGAAGGGGCTGGGACGCGCTGGACAGCCTCGACGACGCCACCCAACGGGCGGCCGCAGACGAACTGATCGACATGTTCATCGGACGCGAAGGCCGAGTGGTCGAACTGTGCCGCAGGCACATGACCCTAGCCGACCTGCTGACCCTGGCCACCCGCGAGATCGGCACCGGTTACATCGGCGGCAAGTCGGTCGGCATGCTGGTGGCCCGTGCGATCCTGGAGCACGACACCGAGAACCGGTTCAACGCCAGCATGGAGCAGCACGACTCCTACTTCCTCGGCAGCGACCTGTTCTACACGTTCATCATCGCCAACGGTTGGTGGAAGCTGTGGGCCCAGCAGAAGAGCCCCGAGTCCTACTTCACTGCCGGCGCCTCGCTGCACCGCAAGCTGGCGACCGGACGCTTCCCGCCCGCGGTCCGCGAGCAGTTCCTAAGCATGCTGGAGTACTTCGGTCAGTCCCCGATCATCGTGCGCTCCAGCTCACTGCTGGAGGACAACTTCGGCAACGCGTTCGCCGGCAAGTACGAGTCGGTCTTCTGCGCCAACCAGGGCACCCCGGAGGAGCGCCTGCACGCTCTCGAGGACGCAGTGCGGACCGTGTACGCGTCGGTGATGAGCACCGACGCTCTGGAGTACCGTCGCAAGCGCGGCCTGGACCGCTCCGACGAGCAGATGGCCATCCTGGTGCAACGCGTCAGCGGTGACCACCACGGCGGCCTCTTCTTCCCGCACGCCGCCGGTGTCGGCAACTCGCACAACCTCTACGTCTGGGACCCGGACATCGATCCGGACGCCGGCATGCTGCGCCTCGTCTTCGGCCTGGGCACCCGGGCCGTCGAGCGGACGATCACTGACTACGCGAAGCTGGTGACCCTCGACAAACCGACACGCAAGGTGGACGCCAGTGATCCCGCCCGGCACAGCCAGCGCTACGTCGATGTGCTCGAACTGGCGACCAACTCTCAGCAGACCAAGCCGCTCGCGCAACTGCGCGACCTCGACATCAAGGCCGATTGGGACCTCTTCGTGTCCACCGATGGCGACACGCTGCGTTGGCTGCGGGAACACAACCGCCGGATCAACCAAGTGCCCAAGGTGCTCGACTTCAACGGCCTGATCACCGGCACCGAGTTCGCGTCCCTGATGCGCGACATGCTCCAGGCGCTCAGCACCGCCTATGACCACCCGGTCGACATCGAGTACACGGTGAACATCAACGATCGCGGCCAGCCGCGGATCAATCTGGTGCAATGCCGCCCGCTCCAGACTCGTGGCCTTGGCGAGGCGGTCGCAATGCCGACGAACCCCGATCCGGCAGGCACTTTGCTGCGATCCACCGGCAACTTCATGGGCGGCAACGTCCGGCTGCCGCTGGAATACATCGTGACAGTGCGTCCCGCCGCCTACCTGGCGCTCAGCCAGCAGGACCGCTACGCGGTGGCGCGCGGCATGGGCGTGCTGAACAAGGCGCTGCTAGGCAAGTCGTTCATGATCATGGCGCCGGGACGCTGGGGCACCACCACGCCGTCGCTGGGCATTCCCGTCCACTTCAGCGAGATCAGCAACGCCGCTGTGATGGCCGAGTTCACCTACCCGGACGGCGGTTTCATCCCCGAGCTGAGCCAGGGCAGCCACTTCTTCCAAGACCTGGTCGAGTCGGGCATCTTCTACCTCGCCATCTTCGACCACCAGCCGGACGTCGTCTTCGTCCCCGAGTTGGTCGTGGAACGCCCCAACCGGCTGACCGAACTGGTGCCCGAGCTGCATGACCTGGTCGAGGTGCTGCATGTGGCGAGTTTCGACTCGATGGTGCTGTATTCCGACATCGCCAGCCAACAGGTGATCATCTGCTGAGTCCCGCGCCAATCCGCCGGATGGGCGGGTGGGGACAACGGTTAGGCCGTATGTTCGGACTGTGACCAACAAGAGCGTTTACATCGCCGCGCCGGAAGGCCGCGTGGGCAAATCCATCATCGCACTGGGCCTGATCGAGGCCCTGAGCCGCCAGGTCAAGTCGGTTGGCATCTTCCGCCCCATGGTCAGCGACGACCACGACGAGGTTGCCATCGCCTTGCTGGCCCACACCGGAATCGACCAGACCTACGACGAGGCCGTCGGGCTGATCACTGCCGAGGCCGTGACCGATCCAGAGCGCGCCCTCACCCAGATCATCGAGCAGTACGGGGCCCTGCAGGATCGTTTCGATGCCCTGGTGGTGATCGGCAGCGACTACGACGACCTGGCGTCACCGACCGAGCTGGAATTCAACTCCCGCATTGCGGCGAACCTGAACGCCCCGGTGTTGCTGGTGGTCGGTGGCGGCGACCGCAGCCCGGACGAGGTGGTCGCCTCCGCCGAACACGCGATCCGCAGCTTCGAGGAGCAGCACGACCGGGTGATCGGTGTGGTCGCGAACCGGGTGATCCCCCAGGACGTCGACTCAGTGGCCGAGCAGCTGGCCGGTCTGGGCCTCGGCGTCAGCGCGGCACTGCCGGAAAACGCGGTGCTGGCCGCCTCCAGCGTCCGTGAGCAGTTCGAAGCGCTCGGTGCCCAGTTGTGGCGCGGCGAAGAATCGATGCTCGACCGCGAGTCCCTCAGCACGGTGGTGGCGGCGATGACACTGCCCAACGTGCTGACCCGGCTGGAGCCCGAGTGCTCGCTGGTGGTGCCCTCCGACCGCGCCGACCTGCTGCCGGGCCTGCTGCTGGCCCAAGCCTCCGACACCTTCCCCGACATCGCCGCCATCTTCCTGGTCGGCGGCTACGAAATCCCCGCGTCGATCGGCAAGCTGCTCGACGGCTTGGAGATCGACGTCCCGATCGGCACGGTGGGCACCGGCACGTTTGTGACCGCGTCCAAGCTGCACGACCTGAAGGCCACCATGTTGAGTTCGCCGCGCAAGTACTCCGAGGGGCTGCGGCTTTTCCAGGAGCGGGTGGACGAGCAGGCTATGGTTGCCGCGCTCGACATGGTCCGCGCCCAGCTGCGCACCCCGCGCATGTTCGAGTACCAGATCATGCAGAAGGCCCGGGCCGACAAGAGGACCATCGTCTTGCCCGAGTCGGAGGATCCGCGGATCTTGGAGGCGACCTCCATCCTGTTGCGCCGCGGCGTGGCCAATCTGGTGCTGCTCGGCGAAGAGGCGCGGGTCAGGGCGGACGCTGCCCGGCTGGGCTTCGACCTCACCGGTGCCCGCATCCAGTCCATGCATGACCCGGAACTTGTCGAGCGGTTCGCCGCCAAATACGCGCAATTGCGTGCCAAGAAGGGCGTCACCATCGAACAGGCTCGCCAGAAGATGACCGACCCGTCCTATTTCGGAACCATGATGGTTCACCTCGGGCTGGCCGACGGCATGGTCTCCGGAGCGACCCACACCACCGCGAACACCATCCGCCCGGCACTGGAGTTCATCAAGACCAAGCCGGGGGTGAAGGTGGTCTCCGGCTCGTTCCTGATGTGCATGCCGGACGAAGTGCTGGTCTTCGCCGACTGCGCTGTCAACCCGAACCCCACGCCCGAGCAGCTGGCCGACATCGCGATCAGCTCGGTCGCCACCGCGAAGGCGTTCGACATTGAGCCGCGGGTGGCGATGCTGTCGTACTCGACCGGGGCCTCCGGTACCGGCGAGGACGTGGACGCGGTCAAGGCGGCCACCGAGATGGTGCGGGCGAGCGACCCGGACTTCGCGGTCGACGGCCCGATCCAGTTCGACGCGGCCATGGACCCGACGGTCGGCAAGTCGAAGATGCCCGGTTCGCAGGTGGCCGGTCAGGCGACGGTCTTCATCTTCCCCGACCTGAACACCGGCAACAACACCTACAAGGCCGTGCAGCGCACCGCCGGCGCGGTCGCAGTCGGCCCGGTGCTACAGGGTCTCAACAAGCCGGTCAACGACCTGTCGCGGGGCGCCTTGGTGGCCGACATCGTCAATACCGTGGCGATCACCGCGATCCAGGCGCAGGCCAGCCACTGACCGACATGAGCAGGCCCGAGGGGGCGTCGGACGCGTTGTCCGGCGCCCCCTCGGCGTCCGCCAAGGCTCAGCTAGCGGTGTCGTTACCAAATCGGTATGAAGTGCTGCTCTGATGCGCTTGCACAAGGGGCGTTGCATGAGTCATGCTTGGGGAAAAGCTTACGGAAACGTTTCCCGGAACCGTTTCCCATGAGCATTCAGCTTGACCGGGCGTCACGCCCGGGCAAACACCCAGCAGTCCAAAGGAGGACCACGAAAATGAAGCCAAGCAAGCGGATCCTGGGGGCCGTGGCGGCGGTGGCAGCTCTGTCCCTGCTGGCCGGATGTGGCGGAAGCTCGGGGGGAGGATCGTCGTCATCGTCCACCGAAGGGCAGATCTACTACCTGAGCTTCAAGCCCGAACAGGACAAGGCGTGGCAGGAGATCGGCAAGGCCTACACCGCCGAGACCGGCGTCCCGGTGCGCATCGTCACCGCAGCTCAGGGCACCTACGAGCAGACCCTGAAGGCCGAGATGGCCAAGAAGGATGCCCCGACGCTCTTCCAGATCAACGGCCCGGTGGGCGGTGCGGTCTGGAAGGACTACGCCCTCGATCTGTCCAACACCGACTTCTATAACGCGCTGCTCGACAAGTCGATGGCTGTCGAGATGGACGGCAGCGTGATCGGCGTGCCCTACGTCGTCGAGGGCTACGGCATCATCTACAACCAGGCCATCATGGACAAGTACTTCGCCACCTCCGGCGCCAAGGCCGCCTCGGTTGAAGAGATCAACACCTTCGCCAAGCTGAAGGACGTCACCGACGACATGCAGGCGAAGAAGGACGAACTGGGCATCAAGGGCGTCTTCGCGTCCACCTCGCTGAAGCCCGGCGATGCCTGGCGCTGGGACACCCACCTGACCAACCTGCCGATCTTCTACGAGTACCGCGACAACAAGGTCACTGACATGGCCGAGGTCACGTTCAAGTACAACAAGGAGTACCAGCAGATCTTCGACCTCTACCTGACCAACTCCACCGTCGATCCGAAGCTGACCCCCTCGAAGGCAGTGACCGACTCGATGGCAGAGTTCGCGCTGGGTGAGGCGGCCATGGTGCAAAACGGCAACTGGGCCTGGAGCCAGGTCGCAGGCGTCGCGGGCAACACCGTGACCGAGGAGAACATCAAGATGATGCCGATCTACATCGGCGTCGACGGTGAAGAGAAGCAGTCCATCGCGGTCGGCACCGAGAACTTCTTCTCAGTCAACTCGAAGGCCTCCGAGGCCGACCAGAAGGCCAGCGTCGACTTCGTGAACTGGCTGATCTCCTCGGACGCCGGCAAGTCGGCGATGGTCAACGACCTCGGCTTCATCCCGCCGTTCAGCACCTTCAGCGAGTCCGAGCAGCCCGCCGACCCGCTGGCCAAGCAGGTCGTCGCCTACATGGGCAATTCCGATCTGTACAACGTGGCGTGGAACTTCACCACGTTCCCGAGCAAGCAGTTCAAGAACACCTTCGCCGATGCGCTGTCGCAGTACGCCGTGGGTCAACTCGAGTGGGACAAGGTCTCCGAGATCTTCGTGACCGAATGGAAGGCCGAGAAGCAGGGCTGACCTGCCTGACCCTCCGATCACTCACGACCGGCCGTGACCGGGTGGGTCGGACGCATCCCGCGTCCGACCCACCCATTGGCGGCACCGGCCCAGCCTCATCCGCAAACCCGCAAAGAAGCGAGTAGTCCATGCTCAAATCACTCCGAAAACTTGGCCTCATCTTCGCCGGACCCACCCTGATCGCATTCGCCATCGCCTTCGCGGTCCCGTTCCTGGTCGGGCTGTATCTGTCGTTTTGTCAGTTCACCACGGTGACCGACGCCACCTGGGTCGGTCTGGACAACTACATCAGGGCGTTCGCCCCGCGTGAGCGCTTCTGGAGTGCGCTCGGATTCACCAGCCTGGTCACCGCCGTCTCGGTGGTGACGGTGAATCTGTTCGCGTTCGCCATCGCCTACCTGCTGACCCGCAAGCTGCGCGGGACGAACTTCTTCCGCACTATCTTCTTCATGCCGAACCTGATCGGCGGCATCGTCCTCGGCTACACCTGGCAGACGATCATCAACGCCTTCCTGGTGCAGTACCAGACCACCCTGGCCAGCAACGCCAAGTACGGCTTCATCGGCCTGATCCTGCTGCTCAACTGGCAGATGATCGGCTACATGATGATCATCTACATCGCCGGGCTGCAGAACGTGCCGGGTGAACTGATCGAGGCCGCCTCGATCGACGGCGCCAGCAAGTGGCAGACCCTGCGCAATGTGACGATCCCGATGATCATGCCGTCGATCACGATCTGCCTGTTCCTCACCTTGAGCAGTTCATTCAAGCTCTACGACGCAAACCTGGCACTGACCAACGGCGCCCCGATGCGCAAGACCGAGATGGTGGCCCTCAACATCGTCGATACCTTCTTCCTGCGGGTCGGCGTCGAGGGCGTCGGCCAGGCAAAGGCCATGATCTTCTTCCTGCTGGTCTCAGTTGTGGCCTTCTTCCAACTCCGGGTAACTCGTCGTCAGGAGGTCGAGCAGTGAGCACGCAATCCCTTGCCACCCAAGCCAGCGCCACCCCGGCTGCCGTCAAGTCGGACGCCGGACAGTCCGGCTCGGGGATCTCGGCGCTGAAGATCATGAACTACACGATCTTGGTGCTGCTGACCCTGGTCTTCGTCGGCCCGTTGTTCTTCATCTTGATGAACTCCTTCAAGGGCCGCTTCTTCATCTCCAGTTCGCCGTTCGCCCTGCCCATCGGAGACTATTTCGTCGGGCTGACCAACTACACCAGCGGGCTTGCGGTCACCAACTTCTTCAACGCGATGGGCTGGTCGTTCGTCATCACGATCGGCTCGGTCACCGTGATCGTCTTCTTCACCGCGATGACCGCGTACTACATCACCCGGATCAAAGCTAGGTGGACCAACGTGGTCTACCTGATCTTCGTCTTCTCGATGATCGTGCCCTTCCAGGCGGTCATGTTCCCGACCATCAAGATCGCCGACATGCTGGGGCTGTCGAACCCGGCGGGCATGATGGTGCTCTACCTGGGCTTCGGCGCCGGGTTGTCGGTCTTCATCTTCTCGGGTTTCGTCAAGTCGATCCCACTGGAGATTGAGGAGGCAGCCACGATCGACGGCTGCGGCCCGCTGAAGACCTACTTCTACATCGTCTTCCCAATGCTGAAGCCGGTGGCGATCACGGTGGCGATCCTGAACACCATGTGGGTCTGGAACGACTACCTGCTGCCCTACCTGGTCATCGGCCTGTCCACTCCGTACAAGACGATTCCGGTGGCGATCCAGATGATGGCCGGCTCCTACGGGGATAACGACATGGGTGCGATGATGGCGATGCTGGTGTTGGCGATCATCCCGATCGTGGTGTTCTACCTGTTCAGCCAGAAGTACATCATCGAGGGCGTCGCCGCTGGCGCAGTGAAGGGCTGACATGTCTGCTCAAAGGCGGTCCGGGGTGCTGATGCCGGTCTTCTCGCTGCCGGGCGAGTGGGGCATCGGCTGCTTCTCCCGCCAGGCCGAGCGGTTCATCGAGCAACTGGCCGAAGCCGGGCAGACCATCTGGCAGATCCTGCCGTTGGGGCCGACCGGCTTCGGCGACTCGCCCTACCAAAGCTTCTCCACCTTCGCCGGCAATCCCTACTTCATCGACCTCGACCAGCTCGTCGATCAGGGACTACTGACCCGCGGTGAGTTGCTCGAGTTCGACTGGGGTGCCGACGCCACGCGCGTCGATTACGGGGCGCTGCACGCGTCCCGCGACCGCGCGCTGCGTCTGGCCCACTCCCGGGACGCGGGCTTCAGCGGCGAGGCCGACTACCGGACCTTCGCCGCGCCCGCGGCGAACTGGCTGAATGAGTTCGCCTTGTTCATGTCGATCAAGCGCGCTCAGGGTGAGCAAGCGTGGACGCAGTGGCCCGAGCCACTGCGTCGTCGCGACCCGCAGGCGCTCGACCGTTTCCGCGACCAGTATGCCGATGAACTGGCCTACCAGCATTGGGTGCAGTGGCAGTTCGACCGGCAGTGGCACAGGCTGCACGCGGTCGCCACCGACGCCGGGGTTCAGGTGCTGGGCGATCTGCCGATCTACGTGGCAATGGATTCGGCCGATGCGTGGGCCCATCCGGAACTGTTCGACCTCGACGACGACCTGCTACCTCGAGAAGTGTCCGGGGTGCCGCCGGACGGCTTCTCGGCGGCCGGACAGTTGTGGGGCAACCCGCTCTACGACTGGCAGGTCCACAAGCGCCAGCACTTCGCCTGGTGGATAGAACGGCTGCGCCATCAGTTCGCCTTGGTCGACGTCTTGCGGCTGGACCACTTCCGCGGGCTGGAATCGTACTACGCCATCCGGTACGGCGCCCCGGACGCCAGCCTCGGTCGCTGGCTACCCGGGCCGGGCCGCGACTTCCTCGACACCGTAAGCGCCGAGTTGGCTGGTTTGCCGCTGATAGCCGAAGACCTCGGTTACCTGACCGATGCAGTGCGGACGCTGCGGGCTTCCGCCCACCTGCCGGGGATGCAGATCATCCAGTTCGCCTTCGACTCGCGCGAGGGCGCCGAGTACTGGCCGCACAACTTCGTCCGCGACACCGTTGTCTACACCGGGACCCATGACAACCCGACGTTGCAGCAATGGTTCGCGACACTGTCGCCGGCCGACCAGTTGCGCGCCCACACCTACCTCAACAATTGGTGGACCCCACCCGACCAGCTCCACTGGGATTTCATCGTTGAGGCGTTGCGATCGGTGGCCGACACCTGCATCGTCCCGATGCCCGACTACCTGGGGCTGGGCGCCGAAGGCCGCATCAACACCCCATCGACGTCGCAGGGCAACTGGACTTGGCGGATGACCACCGATGCCTTCACCCCAGATCTGGTTTCCCGCATCGCCAGCCTGACCAGTCTGGTGGAGCGGAGCGACCCATGACAGAGCCCGAACCAACCGCCGGGCGCCGCGTGACGATCAAGGAGGTCGCGCAGGCTGCCGGCGTCGGGGTGGTCTCGGTCTCCCGCGCTCTCAACGACCAACCGGGGGTCTCCGGCGAAACCCGGGAACGCATCCGCGAAATCGCTCGGAGCCTCGGCTACCGGCCGAACCGGCACGCCCGCTTCCTCAAGCTGTCCAGTTCCCGCTCAATCGCGCTGATGATGAAGGGCATCGACAACCCGTTCTTCCAGCAGATGCTGGAGACGGTGGAGAACGCTGCGCGAGAACGCGACTACCTGCTAAGTGTGATCAAGGTGCCGCACTACGCCGACGAGGTCGATGAGGCGATCAAGCTCGTCGACGAGGACGCGGTGGCGGGCCTGATCTTCCTGGGCGGCAACTTCACCCACCAGCCGGCCGATCTGGCCAGGTTGCAGGTGCCGTTCGTGTTGTCCACCATCGGGCAGCTGGAGGGCATCGATCCCGCCAGCTACTCCTCAGTGGCGGTCGTCGACTTCGCCGAGTCCCGCCGGGTGACGCAGTACCTGCTCGGCTTGGGGCACCGCCGGATCGCCCTGCTGGGGGTTGGCCTGCGCGACACCTCGGTCGGCATGCTGCGTCGCCGCGGCTACCAGGCTGCCTTGTCGGAAGCCGGATTGCCGAGCGATGACGGGCTGGTGCGAGGACTCGACCTGGACGGCCGCAGCCCGTACAGCTTCGAGTACGGCTACCAGCTGACGACCCGGTTGCTGGCCGAGCGCCCCGATGTCACCGCCATCTTCGCCGTGGCAGACGTGATGGCGATCGGCGCGCTGAAGGCCGCCCTGGACCGCGGACTTCGGGTGCCGCAAGATCTGTCCATCGTCGGTTTCGATGGCATCCCGGTCGGCCTGTACGTGCACCCCACGTTGACGACCCTGGTGCAGCCGGCGCGACAGATCGCCGAGCTGACCTGCCAGATCCTGTTCGACAACATGGCCGGCGCCCCGGCCCGCCAGGAGTTGCTGAAAGGCGAACTCCGGGTGGGCGGCACTGCCGGCGCGCCGCGCACCGACGAGTTCGCAGGAACACGATGAAGGGCTTGCCCTCAGATTCGCGCTTCTACCAAGCCCTCGGGATGGCCATCGACCTGGTGGTGTTGAACTTGGCCATGGTGGTTACGGGGCTGCCGGTGGTCACCGGTGGCGCCGCGCTGGTCGCCGGTCTGCTGGTCTGCCTACGCATGGTCCGCGGCGATGCCGTGCGCCCCATCCGGGACTTCCTGGCCGCCTTCGGACGCGCGTTCCTGCCTGCCACCTTGGTCTGGCTCGCCGGGCTCGGCTTGGCCGGCCTGCTGGCCTGGGAATGGGTGGTCGCCGGTCGCCTTGTCTCGCCGGTGGCCGCCGCGGTGACACGCGGCCTCGTCTTGCTGGGTGGGCTGCTGCTGGGGCTGGCCGGTGTCTGGTTCTGGCCGTTGCTGGCCCGCCGGGCACTGCAGGACGAGCCGATCGGCGTGGCTGAAGTCGTCCCGCTGCTGCAGACAGCCCTGCTGGCCGGCCTGAAACACCTGCCGAGATCGCTGGCGGCGCTGCTGGTCGTGCTGGTCCCGCCGCTGCTCGGCTTGGTCTCGGCCGAGATCGGCGCCCGCATGCTGCTCTGGTTCGCG
>CALMKG010000516.1 GCA_937867175.1 uncultured Propionibacterium sp.
CCGCGCCCACGACCACCGCAACCACTGGTTCCGACATGGGTAGGAGTCTTTCACATCCGGCTCCCCAAGCGACCACCGCACTGTACGCCCACCTAGAATCGACCCGGAGGTAGACCCGATCAGGAGGAGTCACACGATGGGCACGCAACGTCACGATCCCAAAGGGCCAACCATCAAGTGCCCGTTCCTGATCGTGAACCCCAAGGCCTATCTGGGAAGCGCCGACACTGTCAGGCTGGCCGCCTTGACCGACGAGTTGGCCGAGCAGTTCGACATCGACGTGGTGTTCACCGCCCAGCATGTCGATCTGCGAGTCGTTGCCGAGAAGACCACCCGACTGATCGTGACCGCGCAGCACATGGACCCGATCGTCAAGGGCCGCGGCATGGGCCACATTCTGCCCGAATCCCTGGTCGAGGCCGGGGCCCGCGCAGTGGTGCTGAATCACGCGGAGCACCAGCTCAGCCTCGCCGTCCTGGCCGAGACGATGCGTCGGGCTCGCGAGGTAGGTCTGCTGACCATCGTGTGCGCCGACTCGGACGCCGAATGCCGGGCGATCGCCACCATGTCGCCCGACGTCATGATCTGCGAGCCGGCCGCCAACATCGCGGCCGACCAGATGGACGTCGGCGACTACGCCGAACGCACCACTCGGATCGTCAAGCAGGTCAACCCCGCCATCCTGGTCGGCCAAGGCGCCGGGGTGACCACCGGTGCGGACGTCGCACGCGTCCTGCGGCTGGGCGCCGATGGTTCGGGCGGCACCAGCGGCATCGTCCGCCATCCAGACTGGCGTGGCATCCTGACCGAGATGCTCACCGCCATCAAGCAACATGCAACGCCCGGCGAAGCCTGCTGACCCGATTCCGAGCGCCCGACCCTCACCCACGAAGAAGGAGACCACATGTCCGATGCCCTGTGGAAAGCTGAAGTCACCAGCGTCGGCCACGAGGCCGGCGAGATGCTTGAGGCCGGCATCCTTATCCTGTTCAGCGACCCGGTGCCCGATGCCCTGGCCGATGTCAGCGTGACGCACAACTCGACTGCTGCGCCGGCACGTCCACTGCGAGCAGGCGACCAGTTCAGCTTTTCAGGACAGGCCTACGTCATCGACGAGGTGGGCGGACGCACGTACGACAACCTGGCCGAACTTGGCCATGTCGTGGTCTACGTTGATGAACCCGACCAGGAGTTGCTGCCGGGTGCAGTCAAGGTGACGGGCCCCACGCTCGTCGTTCCTGAAGTGGGGAGCAGCATCGAATTCGTCGGGGCCTGAGCAGCGCGCGTCGGGCGATGCCCCCCGACCCCACCGAATCCGGGCCAGACACTCAATCCTCGTACTTGTAACCCAGGCCACGCACGGTGACCAGCTGCGTAGGACGCGCCGGGTCCACCTCGATCTTCGAGCGCAGCCGTTTGATGTGCACGTCCAACGTCTTGGTGTCGCCGACATAGTCGACGCCCCAGATGCGGTCGATCAACTGGCCCCGGGTCATCACGCGTCCTGCGTTGCGCAGCAACAGCTCCAACAGTTCAAACTCTTTCAGGGCCAGCTTGACATGTTCGCCACGCACCCAGACCTGGTGGCGTTCCACGTCCATCCGGACGTCGCCGGCCTCGATCACCTCAGGCAGCAGTTCGGCGTCCTGCCCACGACGCAGCACCGCCCGGATACGAGCGACCAACTCGCGATGGCTGAACGGCTTGGTGACGTAGTCGTCGGCGCCGAGCTCCAACCCGACGACCTTGTCGACCTCGGAATCGCGAGCGCTGACCATGATCACCGGCACGTTGCTTCGCGCTCGCAACTGGCGGCAGACCTCGGTGCCCGGCATGCCCGGCATCATCAGGTCGAGCAGCACCAGGTCGGCGCCGTTGCGTTCGAACTCGGCAAGCCCCGCAGCGCCGTCTCCTGCCTGCGAGACGTCGAAGCCCTCCCGTTGCAGCATGTACGCGGTGGCATCGCGGTAGGACTCCTCATCCTCGATGATCAGGATCCTCGTCATGGCTTGACCTCCGGTACCGGCGGCGCCCCGAGCACCGCCGCGTCTGATGGCGTGGCTGGATCGAGTGCCGGGAGCCGGAGGGTGAAAGTGGAACCCTGCCCCACCTTGCTCCAGACGTTGACGGTGCCACCATGGGCACCGATGACGTGCTTGACGATGGAAAGCCCCAGCCCGGTGCCGCCCGAATCCCTGCTCCGGGCGAAATCGACCCGGTAGAAGCGCTCGAAGATGCGGTCCAGTTCATCGGACCGGATGCCGATGCCGTTGTCCGCGACGCTGATCTCGACGTAACCGTCGTCGGACTCCTGGGCCAGCCTGCTGCTGACTGCCACCCGCCCACCAGGGTCGGAGTAGTTGATCGCGTTCGTGATCAAGTTCACCACGGCACTGGTGAGTTGTTCCTCGTCCCCAAGAACGCGCAGTCCAGGCGTCCCCGAAGCGGTGAGCCCGATCGAACTGGACGCGGCGAGTTCGCGGCATTGGCCCGCGGCGGCGGCGATCACGTCGTCCACCACGACTTCGCTCGGGTGCAGTAGCGGCTCGTCGGACTGCAGCCGCGAGAGCTCGATGATCTGCCGGACGAGTTCCCCGAGCCGGTCGGACTCGTGGATCATTCGGGTCGCGAAACGCTGCACCGCCTCCGGGTCGTCGGAGGCCTGCTCGACCGCCTCGGCCAAGACCCGAATAGCACCGACGGGAGTCTTCAACTCGTGGCTGACGTTAGCGACGAAATCGCGTTTGATCTCCTCGGTTCGGACCTGGGCACTGCGGTCGTCCGCGACCACTAGAACCATGCCCCCACTCAGCCCCCTGAGCCGGACGGCCAGTTCGAGCTGCGGAGTACCCAGCGCACGTGGCAGCCTGAGCATCGTCCCGAGCACCCGCCGCTGCTGCCTGACCTGACGCACTAGGTCGAGCAGTTCGTCGGGCGCCACCCGGTTGCCGCGCACCAGCCCAGTAGTGCGCGCCTGCGGGTTGGAGTGCAGCACCTCGTCATAGGGCCCCGCCACCAGCGCCGCCGACCGCAGCAGGTCGACAGCCTGGGCCAGTTGCTCGGACACCACCGGAACCTGCTCCGGCTCCCCCGCGTCGAGTTCTG
>CALMKG010000517.1 GCA_937867175.1 uncultured Propionibacterium sp.
GTCGGCATGATCTTGGCGACGCTGACGATGGCCGAGTCCAGACCGGCCTTCACACACTCGTCCAGGAAGACGCTGTTCAGCACCACCCGCGCCGCCGGATTGAGCCCGAAACTGACGTTCGAGACCCCGAGCGTGGTCAGGACACGCGGATGCCTGGCCTTCAACTCGCGGATCGCCTCGATGGTGGCCAAGCCATCGCGGCGGGTCTCCTCAGCGCCAGTGGCGATCGGGAACGTGAGGGTGTCGACCAAGATGTCGCCCTCGTCCATCCCCCACTGCCTGGTCAACGTGTCGATCAGCCGCTCGGCGACCCGCACCTTCCACTCAGCGGTGCGTGCCTGGCCCTGCTCGTCGATCGTCAACGCCACCACCGCCGCGCCATGCTCGGCCACCAGCGGCATCACTCGCTGGAAGCGGGAGCCGGGCCCCTCGCCGTCCTCGAAGTTGACCGAGTTGATGATGGCCCGGCCCGGCAGATGGTTCAGGCCGGCCTCAATGACTTCGGGTTCGGTGGAGTCCAGCATCACCGGCAGGGTCACGGCGTTACCGAACCGCGAGGCGAGTTGCGTCATGTCGGCCACGCCGTCGCGTCCGACATAGTCGACACACAGATCCAAGACGTGCGCGCCGGAACGCGACTGGTCGCGTCCGATCCGCACGCAGTCATCCCAGCGCCCTTCGAGCATCGCCTCCCGGAAGGCCTTGGACCCGTTCGCGTTCGTGCGCTCACCGATCGCCAGGTAGCTGGTGTCCTGTTTGAGCGTCACTTCTGAGTAGAGGGACGCCACCGAGTTGGCCAGTTGAGGTTCCCGCTGCTTGACCGGCAGGTCGGGGCCGATCGCCTCGGACAGTTGCCGGATATGTTCGGGTGTGGTGCCGCAGCAGCCGCCGACCAACGCCAGCCCGAAGTTGGTCGCGTACTCGTCCAAGGCGGACGCCAGCTCGGCCGGCTGTAGTGGATAGGCCGCGCCGTCCGCGGTCAACTCGGGCAGCCCGGCGTTCGGCATTGCCGACAGCCCCACGTCGGCGTGCCGGGACAGATAGCGCAGGTGCTCAGCCATCTCGGCGGGGCCGGTGGCGCAGTTCAACCCGATGACGTCGATGCCCAGCGGCGCCAGCGTGGCCAGCGCGGCCCCGGTCTCGCTGCCCAAGAGCATCGATCCGGTGGTTTCAACAGTGATCGAGACGAAGATGGGCAGGTCGACACCTTGGGCAGCGCACGCTCGCTTCGCACCGATCACGGCGGCCTTGGCCTGCTGCAGGTCTTGGCTGGTCTCGATCTGTACCGCGTCGATGCCGCCGCGGATCATCGCCTCGACCTGGGTCTGGTAGCCATCGCGGATGGTCGTCGCCTCAATATGGCCGAGCGTGGGCAGCTTGGTGCCTGGGCCGACGCTGCCTAGCACGAATCGTGGTCGGTCTGGTGTGCTGAATTCGTCGGCCACCCGGCGGGCGATCCGGGCCCCGGCCTCGGCAAGTTCGGCGACCTGTTCACTGATGCCGTACTCCCCCAGCGCCGCCAGGTTCGCCCCGAACGTGTTGGTCTCGATGCAGTCGGCGCCGGCTGCCAGATAGGCGCGGTGAATCGCGGCGACCACGTCAGGTCTCGACCGGTTCAGGACCTCGTTGCAGCCCTCATACCCCTCGAAGTCATCCAGATCGAGGTCGAAACCTTGGAGCATGGTCCCCATCGCCCCATCCGCAATGAGGACGCGGTGGAACAGCTGATCGCGGATTGCAGCAGGCATGCTGGCAAGAGTAGCCGCAGCCTCCGAAACTGCGGTCTGCGCGCCAACCGGGCTAGGCTCGTTGCATGGCAGGACGTGCGAAGTTGAGACGGCCGGTGGTCGTCGGTGCCTTTGAGGGCTGGAACGACGCTGCCGACGCTGCCACCGCGGTGATCGACCACATCGCGTCGAGTTATCCCACCGACCTGATCTTCGAACTCGACTCCGACGACTATTACGACTATCAGATGGTGCGTCCGCAGGTGGTCAACGATGACGACGGCCGAGAGATCGTCTGGCCGACGACCTCAGTGAGTGTGTCCCATTTGCCCGGACGCGACGTGGTGCTGCTCAAGGGCCCGGAGCCGAACCTGCACTGGCAGCGTTTCTGCACGTCCTTGGTCTCGGCGTTCCGCAGCCTCGAACCCGAGCTTGTCATCTTGCTCGGAGCCATGCTCACCGACTCGCCTCATTCGCGTCCGCTGCCGGTGACTGCCGCCAGTGGCGACAAGGCGCTGGCCCGCGCGCTGGGCCTCGAGTCGTCCAGCTACGAGGGACCCACCGGCATAACCGGGGTCTTGGGGGACGCCTGCCGCCGTGCCGGGCTGCGCGAGATCTCACTTTGGGCGTCAGTGCCGCACTATGTGGCCGCGCCACCGAACCCGAAGGCCACCCTCGCGCTGCTGTCCCGGGTGGAAGATCTGCTGGACACTGCCCTGGAACTTGACGACCTGCCCGAGTTGGCTCGCGCCTGGACCCGCGGAGTGGACGAGCTGGCCGCCGAGGACACTGAGATCAGCGAGTACATCGAGTCGCTGGAAGCACAGCAGGACGAGAACGAACTGCCACAGGCCACCGGTGACTCGATCGCCGCCGAGTTCGAGCGTTACCTGCGGCGCCGCGGTCAGGACGGCTAGCTCAAACACCGAGCTCCCCGCAGCTCGAACTCCGCAGCGATCCGGTCGGCGTCCGCGCCTGCCGCCAGCAGCAGAGCGAGCAGGATCCTCGATTTCACCGCGTCCAGGGAACCAGCGATGATCGCCCCACGCCGTTGCAGGTCGATCTCCGAACCGATGAATCCGTAGGTTCGCCGGGCGACGCCGCCCTCGCCGATCCTGGTGGTCAGCACCACCGGACACTGCTGCACCGCCGTCGAAACCACCTCGGCCGTCTGCTCGGAGACGTGCCCGGCCCCGAAGCCGGCGATCACCACCCCTGCCGGGCTGGCCGCCAGTAGTTGGCGCAACACGGTGCCGTCGTCGCCCAAGAAGGAACTGCAGATCGGCACGAACCCGAACGCCGAGTCGGCCGCCACCCGGAGGGCAGCGGGTCGCGGGGAGCTCGGCGCCAGCCAGGCCTCACCCTCGATGACATGGCCGAGCACTTGACCGCCGTAGGACTGGAAGGCAGACAGCGCGGTGGAGTGCGCCTTGTGGACGTGGGTGGCGCGGTGCACGGTGTCGTCGAGCACCACCAGCGCTCCGGCGCCCTGCGCCTGGGGGCTTGCCGCCACCCGGGCAGCGGCCAGCAGATTGGCTGGTCCGTCGGCCGAGACCTGGGTCGGCCCCCGCATCGCCCCAGTGAAGACCAGCGGGGCGGCAAGATCCCAGACGCAGTCCGCCAGGAAGGATGTTTCCTCCAAGGTGTCGGTGCCCTGAATGACGACTGCTCCCACGGCGCCCTGGCCGACCTCCGCCCGGGCCCAGTCGACCACCCGCAAGATGTCGGCTTCGCTCAGCGACGCGCTCGGCTGGCCCGCCAACGTGACGGCCCGCACCGCGACGAAGTCGCCCAGTCCGGGAGCCGAGGCGACCAGGTCGGCGGCTTTCAGCGTGGAGGTGATACCGCCATCAACGTTGGGGGTCATCGTGATCGTTCCGCCGAGGGACGCGAAGCTGACGACCGGAAGCTGCTGGGGCCGTGGCATGGCCACATCCTTGCAGAGCGGCGGTGCTCCGGTTCGGGTTGTCGGCGGTTCCTCACCTAGACTACCGCCCATGGTGCGTCTTCCGGTCAAGTACTTGGTTGCGGCAGGGCTGGTCGTCCTGCTGGCTGGCTGCGCCACGCCGGCCGATTCGGCCGAACCGACCGAGCCGCCACCCGGGGTCACCCAGTCCGCTGCGACCACATCGACACCGTCTGTAGCTCCTTCGCCGTCCGCCGACAGCGTCACCACATCGACACCGGCCGCCGCGCCGGACTGCAGTGTTGTGAACTGCGTTGCCATCACCTACGACGACGGCCCCTCGCCGCTGACCAATCAGCTCCTGGACGCCTACATCCAGCGCGGCGCGGTTGCCACGTTCTTCGTGCACGGGCCGAAGGTCGCCAATGACCCAGCCACCGTGCTGCGCGCCTTTGATGCGGGCATGGAGATCGGCAACCACTCCTCAAACCACCCCAACTTGACGTTGCAGAGCGCGGATGTGGTCGCCCAGGAGATCAGCGACACCCAGCAGGAGGTGGCCAAGGTCACCGGGCAGGCGCCGAGGCTGTTGCGACCGCCGTATGGCGAGACCAGCGCCACCGTCAACCAGATCGCGGGTCAGCAGGGTCTCTCGGTGATCAACTGGACCGACGGGCCGGCCGACTGGGAGAACCGGGACGCCGCGACCGTGGTCAACCTCACCCTCGCAAGGGTGCGTCCGGGGGCGATCATCCTGATGCACGACACCCATCAATGGACTGTGGACGCCGCCCCGGCCATCATCGATGGGCTGCGCCAACAGGGCTACGAACTTGTCACCGTGAGTCAACTCATCGGTAACCCGCAGCCCGGCCAGTTCTACACCGACGGTCAGGCGCCTGCCTGACGCTCCCGGCAGCGGCGCTCAGTGCCCGGCGGCGGTCGCCTTGTCGCGCAGGGCGTTGACCATCTCGTCCGGGTTGTCCGCGCGGTAGACGGCGGTGCCGGCCACGAAGACATCGGCTCCCGCGTCGGCGGCCCGTTCGATGGTTTCCATTGAGATGCCTCCGTCGACCTCGATCCAGATCTCCTGACCGGTGCGCTTGACCAGCTCGCGGGTTCGGCGGATCTTCGGCAGCACCATGTCCAAGAACTTCTGGCCACCGAAGCCGGGTTCGACGGTCATCAGCAGCACCATGTCGAGCTCGGTGAGCATGTCGGCGTAGGGCTCGATGGGTGTTGCGGGTTTCAGTGCCATGGCTGCGCGCGAACCTAGCTTCCGCAGCTCGCGGGCCAGCCGAATCGGCGCCTGGGCGGCCTCAACGTGGAAGGTGACCGAGTAGCAGCCGGCCTCGGCGTACTGCGGGGCCCAGATGTCGGCGTCCTCGATCATCAGATGGATGTCCATCGGCTTGTCGGTGTGCTTCATCAGTGATTCGACCACCGGCAGTCCGAGCGTCAGGTTCGGGACGAAGTGATTGTCCATCACGTCGAAGTGCAGGACATCCGCGCTGGGTACCCGGGCAACCTCGGCCGCGAGGTCTGCCAGGTCTGCGTTCAGGATACTGGGAGCGATTTGCATGGCCATCCGGTCATTCTATCCGCCGTGCCGCCGTAGCAGGGCGCAGAACATGGCGTCGGTGCCGTGGACGTGCGGCCATAGCTGGAGGCAGCGTGGGTTCAGCCGACTGGCCGCGGCGGGCACCTCCGGCAGCAGGGCGGGCGCGTCCAGCAACTGCACACCGCGGGCCTCGGCGATGACATCGACGGTTTCCGCGCGGTGCGGTGAGCAGGTGATGTAGGCGACAAGTCCGCCGGGTTGAGTTGAGTCGATGGCGGACGCCAGCAGCGCCGTCTGCAGTTCGACGAGTTGACCCAGCGCGGCCGGGTCGCGGCGCCAACGCGACTCGGGACGCCGCCGCAACGACCCGAGCCCGGTGCAGGGTACATCGGCGAGCACCAACCCGAACGCTCCTGCCTGCCAAGCCGGGAAGCGGCCGTCCGCCACGACCACCTGGTGGGCGCGGCCATCGGTTCCGGTCTGCGGATAGGCACGCAAGGCGCGGCCGATCAGCTCGGCCCGGTGCGGCTGGACCTCGGCCGAGACGAGCAAGCCGGGCGCGAGGCCGCGCAGCAGCGCCGACTTGCCGCCGGGACCGGCGCACAGGTCGAGCCAGGGACCTTCCGGGAGTCCGGCGCCGGTTGCGGCCTTGACGACCAGTTGGCTGCCCTCGTCCTGGACCCCGGCGCGTCCTTGCCTGACGGCCGGCAGGTCGCCGGGATTGCCGGGGCGGGACGCAGCCCAGGGTGACCAGCGGGCGGGTTCGGCTCCCCCCGCTGTCAGCTCGGCAACGTCGGCCAGCCCGGGACGCACCGCCAGCATGGGCACCGGCGGTTCGTTGTCCGCCTCCAGAAGCCTGGCCAGTTCGGCATCGTCGCTGGCCAGAGCCGTCGCGAAGGCCTCGACGATCCACTGCGGGTGCGCGTGGCGAATGGCGAGGGATGCCCGTTCGGGCAGCCCGACAGTCAGCTCGGCCAGCCACTCGTCCCACGAACTTGCGGCCAGTTTTCGGAGGATGGCATTGACCACCCCGGTGACCCGTTCGCCGATCGCCACCCCGGCAAGATCGACACTCGCAGCCACCGCGGCGTGCATCGGGACGCGCATCACGAAGAGTTGGTGGCAGGCGAGTCGCAGCACATCGACGACCGCAGGCTGCAGGCTGTTCAGCGTCCGCCCAGCGGCACGTTCGATGATCATGTCGTAGCTGCCCTGCCGACGGCAGGTGCCGTGCACCAACTCGGTCACGAAACCGGCATCCCGGGCGTCCAACCCCGCAATCACCTCAGCGGTGACCAGATTGGCGTAGCCGCCTTCGCCGTTGATCCGGCGCAGCGCCTCGAAGCTTGACAACCGGGGACGATCAATCGTGCGCTTGCGTCGTGGCCGCCGGGGCCCTTGTGCTTCAGCCATCGAACCGGGTGCCGGGGTGGAGACCACCTTGGCGTCCTCGTGCCCAATCCACCCCTGCCATCGGCTTGCGTCCGAACGCCTTCACCTCAACCAGCTGCAGATCGGCACTGCCGGTGCCTGCCCAAAGGTGCCGACGATCGGCCGCCAACTCTCCCGGAGTGAGGGAGGGCCCACTGCGTTCACCAGGGGCCACCTTGAGCACTTGGAAGCGTTGCCCATCCAGCATCGTCCAAGCGACAGGCGCGGGGTTGGCCGCCCGAACCAGCAGGTCGATCTGCCGGGCGGGTTGGGCCCAGTCGATGCGCACGTCGTCCGGACGGATCTTGGGCGCCAACGTGACGCCCGCACTCGATTGCGGCACCGGTTCGACACCTGCGGCCACATCGGCCAGCGAGTCGACCAACACCGGACCGCCCAGCTCGGCGCAGCGCGTGAGCAGTTCGCCGCTGGTCTCCGCTGCACCGATGGGAACCTGCATCGAGCGGTAGATCGGGCCGGCATCCAGCTGCCTCACGATCCGGAAGGTGGTCACTCCGCTCACGGCATCACCGGCCAAGATGGCCCGCTGAACCGGGGCCGCGCCACGCCAGCGGGGCAGCAACGAGAAGTGCAGGTTCACCCATCCGCGAGGCACCGCGTCCAGCAGAGCCTGCGGCAGCAGCATTCCGAAGGCAACCACTGCGGCCACCTCCGCGTGGAGGCCGGCGACCGTGGCGACCAGCGCGTCGTCGGGACGTTCGGGCTTGAGCACCGGCAGCCCGAGCGATTCGGCCAAGGTGGCGACCGGTGACGCGGCGAGCTTCCTGCCGCGGCCGGCCGGGGCGTCCGGACGGGTCAGCACGCCCACCACTTGGTGGCCGGCGTCAACGATGGCACGCAGGCTTGGCAACGCAACGTCCGGTGTGCCGGCGAAGATCACTCTCACCCGGCCAAGCCTAGTTCCGGCGTCACAGGTGCACCGGGTCGACGCGGACGCGTAGCGGGCCGTCCAGCTTGCGCGCCGAGCGCACTGCTGCGGCACCCTTGACGGCACTGACCAGGTTCGTCCCTTCAGCCAGCGGCACCCGCAGGGACAGCTGCCAAAGCGGCTCCTCCTGCCCCATCGGCAGCGGACTGGTGAGCTCGATCGGCCCGAGCACGTCCAACCCCGGCACCTCGGGCAGCAGCTCGATGAGTTCCCGCACCGCATTCGCCGCTCCCTCCGCGGTGACGAACCTCACCGCCGGTGGATAGCCGGCCTCGGCCCGGTCGGCCAACTCGCGTTCGGCGTGACCACCGGCGTCCAACCGCACCACGGCCTGCACCGGGCGCAGCTGGGATGGTCCGACCAGACAGACGGTGCCGCCCTCGGCCCCCGGACGCACCAAGGCGATCGCATTCATCCACCGGCGCACCGACTCCTCAGCGGCCCGCAGGTCGGGTCGTTCCAGCAGCAGGTGGGCGTCCAGCAGGACGGCGGCCGCGTAGCCATGACTGGCCGCTGGCTCCGCGCCGGGCGTGCAGACCACCAAGGCCGGCTGCTCCCCCACTGCCGCCAGGATGCGCTCGCCCGAGCTCTCCTGCACGCGGATGCCCGGGAATGCCCGGCCCAGTTCATCGACGGTCCGCCCAGAACCCACCACCGGCGCCCGAAGCTCCCCGCCACCGCAGACCGGGCAGCGCCAATCGGTGATGAGCCGCCCGCACCAAGTGCAGTCGAGCTGTCTGCCGCCACGCGAGCGACGCAGCCGCACCGGGCCATGGCAGGCCGGACAGCGAACCCTGGTTCGGCAGTTCTGGCAGGCCAGCACAGGGAGGTAGCCGGCGCGGGGCACCTGCACCAAGACCGGCCCTGAGGCCAGACCAGTGCGGATCGTGTCGAAGGCCAAGGAGGGCAGCCGGCTGCTGGCGGCCCGCGGGTCGCGTTCGAGGGCGAAGTCGGAATCGGCTGTCGCGCGGACCGCCGGGCTGCGCCGCCGCAGCTCGCCACCACCGAGGTCGATCAACCCCAGCCACCCCCGGTTCGCCCAAGCCTGTACCTCGGCGGTCCGGCCGTGGCTCGCCAGCAGCAGGGCGCTCTGTTCGGCCACCACTCGCAGGGCCGCGACGTCGCGGGTGTGGGGGTACGGGGCGCGGGGGTCGGCGTGCAGGTCGTCCCCGTCGTCCCACAGGCAGACCAAGCCGAGATCAGCCACCGGCGCGTAGACGGCCGCCCGCGTCCCGACCACGACCCGCGCCTGGCCGCGGCTGATCGCCAAATAGTTGCGATAGCGGGCCGAAACGCCGAGGTCTGCGTGCAGTTCGGCGATCGCACCCAGCCCGATGACCGCACCCAGCGCGTCCCGGACTCGAACCATGTCACGGATGTCGGGCACCACGATGATCACGCCGCGCCCTGCCCGAAGGGACGCCACGGTGGCCTGCACCATGCCGCGGGTCCAGTCGTCGAGGCCGTGGGCGTCGCGGACGAAGTGCGGGGCCACCTGCCAGAACGCCCGGGTCGGCGCGGCGTCGGCCAGCGATTTGAGGAAGCTCTGGCCGTCAGGGTAGGAAAGCAGACCTGCCGTGGGCATCGTGTCGAGCAGGGGCGCCGGCCAGCTGCGCTGCGCTGCCTTCTCAGTGGTGGCGTGCCGAGGTGGCACCGCCAGCCTGACCACGTCGGCGAAGCTGCCAGCGTAGTGGTCGGCCACCTGACGGATCAGCCGGATCTGGGCCGGGCTCAGGACCGGTTCGGACGAGACGACCTTCGACAGCGTCGCCAGTCGCCCGGCGACCTCGGTCGTTTCGGTCAACTCGACGATGTAGCCGTCGCGTTGGCGGCCGGCGAATCGGACGCGCACTCGGGTGCCCGGCAGCGCCTGGTCTGCCACCAACTCGTCGATGGCGTAGTCGAAGAGCCGGTCGAGATGCGGCAGTGGGATGTCCACCGCCACCCGGGCGAGCACCGGCCGCCTAGCCTCGGACGCGCTTGGCCAGTTCGTCGGCGCGGTTGGTCTTCTCCCAGGTCATTGCTGGCAGACCACGGCCGAAGTGCCCGTAGCAGGTGAGCGAGGAGTAGATCGGGCGTTGCAGATCGAGGGCCGCGACGATCGCCGCGGGACGCAGGTCGAAGACCTCTTGCACCGCCTCGGCGATCCGGTCGTCGGGCATCGCGCCAGTGCCGAAGGTGTCGACATAGAGACTGGTCGGGTGGGCACTGCCGATCGCGTAGCTAACCTGCACTTCGCAGCGGGTGGCGAGCCCGGCGGCCACCACGTTCTTGGCCACCCAGCGCATCGCGTAGGACGCCGAACGGTCGACCTTGCTGGGATCTTTGCCGCTGAAGGCGCCACCACCATGGCGGGCCATCCCGCCGTAGGTGTCGACGATGATCTTGCGACCGGTCAGCCCCGAGTCGCCGGCGGGCCCCCCGGTGACGAAGCGTCCGGTGGGGTTGACCAGCACGCGCGGGCGGGCCCCGGCCAAGTCGTATTCTGCCAAGACCGGGGTCAGCACCTCGCGGCGCAGGTCGGGGTCGAGGGTGGTCTCGATGTCGACGTCGCTACGGTGCTGCGCCGACATCACGATGGTGGCCACCGAGACCGGACGCTGCTGTTGGTCGTACTCGATGGTGACCTGGGTCTTGCCATCCGGACGCAGATAGTCCAGCACCTGGTCGCGACGCACCTTGGTCAGTTGTTCGGCCAGTCGATGCGCCAAGCGGATCGGAAGTGGCATCAGCTCTGGTGTCTCGTCGCAGGCATAGCCGAACATCATGCCCTGATCGCCGGCGCCCTGAAGGTCGTAGGCATCGACGGCCTGACCGTGACGCGCCTCCCAGGACCCGCTGACGCCCCTGGCGATGTCTGGGGACTGGTTGTTGAGGCTGACCATCACTCCGCAGGAGCCGCCGTCGATGCCCTTGTCGGCGGAATCGAAACCGATCTGGAGCAGCCGCTCGCGGGTCAGTCGTTGGATGTCGACGTAGGCCTCGGTGGTGGCCTCACCGGTCACCACCACCACCCCATTGGCCACCAGCGTCTCAACCGCGCTCCGCGACAATGGATCGTCAGCGAGCATGGCGTCTAGCACGGCGTCCGAGATCGCGTCCGCGACCTTGTCGGGGTGTCCTTCGGTGACTGACTCAGAGGTGAACAGCCTGGACACGGATCAGGCCGGATCCAGGTCGCTGAACGGATCGGTCAGGGTGAAGTCGGGATCACTGAACGCCTCGGCGCGGGCGGCTGCCTCTGCTGCCGGGTCGATCTCGGTGTACTGCAGTTGCCCGGCCTGTACTTCGCGCAGGGCGATGGACAGGGGCTTCTCCTGGGGCATGGTCTCGACCAACGGCCCCACCGATTCCAGCAGGCCTTCGCCGAGTTGCGCGTAGTAGGCGTTGATCTGTCGCGCGCGCTTGGCGGCGAACAGGACCAGCCGGTACTTGGAATCGACTTGCTCCAGCAGGTCGTCCACCGGTGGGTAGGTGATGCCCTCAGGAATGTGTGTGGTCAAGGTTCGTCCTCAGCGGAATGGGTGATTGGTCACAGACCTATCAAGTCTACCAGTTCGGCAATTGCCTGCTCGACGGTGATGTTTGGCACGACCTTGTCGAACTCGGCGGCGGCGGCCAACTCTTGTCGGGCGGTGCGTAGCCGCGTAGCCATCTGCTCTTCATCCTCGGTGCCGCGACCGCGCAAGCGGCGGACGAGTTCGTCCCAACTGGGTGGCGCGAGGAAGACCTGATACGCCTCCGGCATGCTCCGCCGCACCTGCCGCGCGCCCTGTAGATCAATTTCGAGAATTGTTGGGTGTCCGGCTGCCAGCGATTCCAGCACAGCCCGCCGCGGCGTCCCATAACGGTGGGTGCCATGCACCATCGCCCATTCGAGCAAATTGCCGCCGGCGATCAGTTCATCGAACTCGGCGTCGTCCACGAACCAGTAGTGGACGCCGTCGACCTCGCCGGGACGGGGTGGTCGCGTCGTCACCGAGACGGAAACCCTCACGTTCGGATATCTGGCCTTCAGGGCCGTGACAACGGTGCCCTTGCCAACAGCCGTCGGCCCAGAGATGACGAACGCGCCTACACCGTCAGTCATGCGTTCAGCTGAATTCCGCCTTGAGACCGGCGATTTGGTGGCGTCCGAGTCCGCGGACGCGGCGGTTGGCGGCGATGTCATAGCGAGCCATTATCTCACCGGCCCGCTTCTCGCCGATACGTGGCACGGCCTTCAACAGGTCGACAACGCGAATGTGGGCAAGGACGTCGTCTTGGGCGCACTCGTCGAGGGCCTGCGGAAGGGTCTTCGATCCGTCCCGGACATCGTTCTTCAACGCTGCCCGAACTCGCCGGGCCTCGGTGGCAGCTGCCCGCGCAGCTTGCAGCTGCTCAGGGGACAAAGTTGGAATTGCCACGTTTCATTTCTCCATTTCTCATCTTCTTCACGCCCCGTCAGCTGAGTGCCGAGGTGACATGGCCCATGAATCATATAGCCTATAAGCCGACGGTGGGAGGCTCGGCAAGCGCGTTCACGACCGACCTGAGCGCGGCCACACCGGGACCCGCTTGCATCACTTGCCGTGATGCGCTGGGCAGCACGTTTGATGCCGCGGCACCGAACAACTGCGCCAGCGTGTCAATGGTAGCGCCTTGGGCGCCGATACCGGGAACCAAAATCGAACCAAAGTAGCCTGTCAGATCGAGGTCGAGGCGTTTGAGTGTGCCGCCGAGGACCAAGCCGATCGCATGTTGCCCGGCCTGGTCGTTGTAGGCCCGGGCGGCATCCACCACTTGCTGGGCGACGGTTCGTCCCTCACGGGCCGCCAGTTGCACCTGGTCACCCTCCGGATTGCTCGTCCGGCACAACAGGTAGACGCCCCGTCCGGTGGCGTGGGCCAGATCGATCGCGGGCTGCAATGCCCCGACGCCGAGGAAGGGACTGACGGTGATCGCATCGGCCGTCAGGTCTGTGGAGCCGGAGAGGTAAGCATGTGCGTAGGCGGTCATGGTCGAGCCGATGTCGCCCCGTTTGACATCGAGTATCGACAGTGCGCCCGCCTGAGAGATGTCGTCCAGCACTCTGGCCAGTACCGCGATGCCGGCCGACCCGAAGCACTCGAAGAACGCCGACTGCGGCTTGAAGACCGCCACCTGATCACCGATCGCCTCAACCAGCCCGCGGCTGACACGTTCCAGACCGGCTGGATCGTAATCGTGGCCCCACGCCCGAACCAGCGACTCGTGGGGATCGATGCCCACGCAGAGGTTCCCGCGTTGGTCAACCGACCGGGCAAGTCGAGTGCGGAATGGAATCACCGGCGGGCCCTGTCAGGCAGAGTGAGGGTGTTGATACCACGCACCAGCGCCGGACCGTTGAAGATGAACCCGGTGTAGAGCTGCACCAGCAACGCGCCAGCGTCAAAGAAGGCCTGCGCGTCGGCAGGAGTCATGATACCGCCGACGCCCATGATGGGCAGTTGCGTGCGATTCGCAGTCGCCTCGACCATTCGAAGCGCCTTGCGTGTCAGCGGGGCACCCGAAAGGCCGCCTGCCTGGCTGGCGAGATGCAACTCCGAAGGGTGCAGGAATTCCCGCGCCGTGGTGGTGTTGGTGGCCACCAGGCCCGAGACCCCGGTCTCCTCACAGACCTCGATCAGCCCGGCCAAATCATGGGCCGACAGGTCCGGGGCCAACTTCACGAAGATGGGCACCGGATCGGCGGGATCCAACTCGCGCGCGGTGTTCACCAGAGCACCGGTGAGCTCACTCAACAGGTCACGGGCTTGCAGGCTGCGCAGTTGGGGGGTGTTGGGGCTGGAGACATTGATCGCGACATAGTCGGCGTACGGTGCGATGGTCCGCAACGAGAACAGGTAGTCCTCGGTGGCTTGGTCGATCGGAGTCACCTTGGTCTTGCCGATCGACACACCGATCGGACCGTCCAGCATGTTGCGTCCGCGCTTGACACCCCACTGGTCGAGGCGGGCGGCCAGCGCCTCGACGCCAGCGTTGTTGAAGCCCATCCGGTTGATGATGGCGTGGCTGTGCGGCAACCGGAAGATCCTGGGCTGGCGGTTGCCGGGCTGGGCGTGCGCGGTCACGGTGCCCAACTCTGCGAACGCGAAGCCGAGCGCCGCCCAGCTGCGCGCGGCGGCGCCGTCCTTGTCGAGGCCGGCCGCCACACCGACGCGGCCCGGGAACCGGATTCCGGCCACCTCGATCGGGTTGCGGCGCGCACCCAGCAGAGACTGGATACGTTGGATCAGCGCATCGGGCAACTCGCTCAGCAGCGCGATCACTTGCGAGTGAATCTCCTCGGGATCACCGCTGGCGGAGGTGAACAGGGCAGGACGCACCAGCCCCCGGTAGCCGGTCAGTAGGAGCCGAACAACCAGTTCGTCATTGGAGATCAAACCCATGCCCCTCATTCTGCCTTGATGAGCCGCCCGTGCTGGCAATCCCGGCTTCTTGTGCGGCACGAATGTCCTGCGCCCACTCCTGCAGTGAACGGACGTCCACCTGATCGAGCTGGACGGCCTCGATACCCTGCACCGCGGCCTCGAGGCCCTGCACGGTGGTGATCGAGGGCACCCGGTGCAGCACCGAGGCGGTGCGGATCCGGTAACCGTCGCGGCGCGGCGAGCCGCCGACCGTTTCGCCGGACGGGGTGTTGAGGATCAGCCCGATCCTGCCCTGGGTGATCAACTCGACGATGGTCGGCTCGCCGTTCGGGCCCCTGCCTTCGGAGTGCTTGCGCACCGGTCGGGCGTCCACCCCGTGCAACGACAACATGGACGCCGTGCCCTCGGTGGCCAGGATCGTGAAGCCGAGGTCCGCCAGCCGCTTGATGGGAAAGATCACATTGCGCTTGTCGCGATTGGCGACCGAGACGAAGACCGTTCCCGATGTGGGAAGGCTGCCGTGGGCGGCAACCTGTGACTTCGCGTACGACATTCCGAAGGTCGGAGACAGTCCCATCACCTCTCCGGTGGAGCGCATCTCGGGGCCCAGCAGCGAGTCCATCACCGAACCCTCCATGGTGTGGAAGCGGCTGAACGGCATGACCGCCTCCTTGATGGCGATCGGCATGCCGTGCCAGATTGCGGCACCGTCGCCGTGCCTGCGCAGCATGCCGTCCTCCCGCAGCTCGCAGATGGTGGCGCCGAGCATGATCAGGGTCGCCGCCTTCGCCAGCTGGGTGTCGGTGGCCTTGCTGACGAACGGCACCGTTCGGGACGCCCGCGGGTTGGCCTCGAGGACGTAGAGGGTGTCGCCGGCCAGTGCGTACTGGATGTTGATCAAGCCCTGCACCCCGATCCCCTTGGCGATCGCCTCGGTGGAGACCCGGATTTGGTCGAGGACCGCCTTGCCCAGCGTGGATGGTGGCAGCGAGCAGGCCGAGTCGCCGGAGTGGATTCCGGCTTCCTCGATGTGCTCCATCACCCCGCCCAGGTAGAGCTCCTGGCCGTCGTAGAGTGCGTCCACGTCGATCTCGATCGCGTCGTCCAGGAACCGATCGACCAGGACCGGGGTGTCCGGGCTGATCAACGTCGAGTTCTCGATGTAGGTGCGCAATGCTTCGTCGTTGTAGACGATCTCCATGCCGCGCCCGCCCAGCACGTAGCTGGGCCGGACCAGCACCGGATACCCGATCTCCTCGGCGATCCCACGGGCTTGCTCGTAGCTCTCGGCCATGCCGTGCTTTGGTGAGGGAAGCTTTGCGCGCGCCAGCACCCGCCCGAATGCGCCTCGTTCCTCAGCCAGGTCGATCGCAGCGGGGCTGGTGCCGACGATCCGCACCCCGGCGGCCTCCAGTGCGCGCGCCAGTTTGAGCGGGGTCTGGCCGCCCAGTTGGACGATCACCCCGGCCACCGGTCCCATCTGCAGTTCGGCCTGGTAGACCTCCAGCACGTCCTCCAAGGTCAACGGCTCGAAGTAGAGCCGGTCTGAGGTGTCGTAGTCGGTGGAGACGGTTTCGGGGTTGCAGTTGACCATGATCGAGTCGTAACCGTGCTCCGACAAAGCCATGGCGGCATGCACGCAGGAGTAGTCGAACTCAATGCCCTGCCCGATCCGGTTCGGGCCGCTGCCCAGGATCAGCACCGCGGGCCGAGTTCGGGGCTGAAGCTCGGTCTCCTCGTCATAGCTCGAGTACAGGTAGGGCGTCTGCGCAGCAAACTCGGCCGCGCAGGTGTCGACGGTCTTGAAGACCGGACGCACGCCCAGGCTCCAGCGCAGCTGCCGGATCAGTTCGGGGCTGGTATTGCGGATGTCGGCGATCTGGACGTCGGACAGCCCGTGCCGCTTGGCCTCGCGCAACAGTTCGGCGGTCATCCCGGGGGCCGCCCGTAGCCGGTCGGCGACTTGCTTGATCAGCAGCATCTGGTCGACGAACCACTCGTCCACCTTGCTGGCGGCGCTGACCTGCTCGACGGTGGCTCCGGCACGCAGCGCCTGCATCATCGACTGGATCCGCCCGTCGCGGGGCTTGCGGATCTGCCTCAGCAGTTCGTCCACATCTGCGGGTTGGCCGGCGAAGCTGAACGGGGCGTCCGGATCCTCCATCGAGCGCAAGGCCTTGCCGAGCGCCTCGGTGAAGTTGCGTCCGATCGACATCGCCTCACCCACCGACTTCATGTGCGTGGTGAGTTGGGCGTCCGCGTTCGGGAACTTCTCGAACGCGAACCGCGGCACCTTGACCACCACATAATCGAGGGTCGGTTCGAAGGACGCCGGGGTCTGCCGCGTGATGTCGTTCTTGATCTCGTCCAACGTGTAGCCGACCGCCACCTTCGCGGCGATCTTGGCGATCGGGAAACCGGTGGCCTTGGACGCCAGCGCAGAGGAACGCGAGACCCGCGGATTCATCTCGATCACGATCATGCGTCCGGTCTGGGGCTGAATCGCGAACTGGATGTTGCAGCCCCCGGTGTCGACCCCGACGGCACGGATGATGGCGATACCGACGTCACGCATGTGCTGGTATTCCCGGTCGGTCAGGGTCATCGCCGGGGCCACCGTGATCGAGTCGCCGGTGTGCACACCCATCGGGTCGAAATTCTCGATCGAGCAGACCACCACGACATTGTCGGAACGGTCCCGCATGACCTCGAGTTCGAACTCCTTCCAGCCCAGGATCGATTCCTCGATCAGCACCTCACTGACGGGACTGGCCTCCAGCCCGATGCGACCGAGCCGCTCCAGTTCGGCGGCATCGTTGGCGAAGCCGGAGCCCACACCACCCATGGTGTAGCTCGGACGCAGTACCACGGGCAGCCCGAGCTCTTCGCCGGCCGCCCGGATGTCCTCCAACGTGTGGCAGATGTAGCTGCGGGCGCACTCGGCGCGACCGCCCGGGAACTCCGGCAGGTCCTCGACCACCTGTTTGAACTGCTGTCGGTTCTCACCGCGCTTGATCGCATCGACGGAGGCACCGATCAGCTCAACGCCGTGGCGTTCCAGCACCCCGTTGTCATGCAGGGTGACCGCGGTATTCAGCGCGGTCTGGCCCCCCAGGGTGGCCAGCAAGGCGTCCGGGCGTTCCTTCGCGATGATGCGCTCGACGAACGCCGGAGTGATCGGCTCCAGATAGGTGGCGTCGGCGAACTCCGGGTCGGTCATGATGCTGGCCGGGTTGGAGTTGACCAGGATCACCCGAAAGCCCTCGGCGCGCAAGACCCGACAGGCCTGCGTACCGGAGTAGTCGAACTCGGCCGCCTGCCCGATCACGATCGGGCCTGAACCGATGACCATGATCGATTCGATGTCGGTGCGCCGTGGCATCAGCGGGCCCCCTCGGTGGTGGTCAGCATTGCGGTGAAGCGGTCGAACAGGTACTCCGCGTCGTGTGGCCCGGCGGCCGCTTCAGGGTGGTATTGCACGGTGAAGGCCACCACCCTGCCGTCCCGGCTGAGCTCGAGACCCTCGACCACATCGTCGTTGAGGCAGACATGGCTGACCTCGACGGTGCCGAACTTCGTGGGCGTGCGCCGATTGATCGGGGCATCGATGGCGAAACCGTGGTTGTGCGAGGTGATGTCGATGCGGTTGGATCGCCGATCGAGCACCGGCTGGTTGATGCCGCGGTGGCCGTATTTCAGCTTGTAGGTCGGCAAGCCCAGCGCCCGTCCGATCACCTGATGGCCGAAACAGATGCCGAAGACGGGCAGGTTGGCGGTGAGCGCGGCAACGGCCAGTTCAACCGCATGGTCGGCCGTCGCGGGGTCACCCGGGCCGTTGCTGAAAAAGACCCCGTCGGGGTCGATGGCGAAGACATCGTCGGCGGTGCTGGACGCCGGCAGCACGTGCACCTCGACACCGCGCTCGGCCAGTTCCCGTGGCGTGTTCGCCTTGATGCCCAAGTCGATCGCGGCCACCGTGGCACGCCGCGGGCCGCGAGCGGGCACCACGTAGGGCGCCTGGCAGGTGACGTGCGCCACCAGATCGGCACCCTCCATCTTGGGGTGGAGACGCACCCGGGTGAGCAGCGCGTCCACATCGGTGCTGACCGAGCTGATACCCACCCGCATGGCCCCCCGGTCGCGCAGGTGCCGCGTCAGCGCGCGGGTGTCGATATGACTGATGCCCACAATGGCTTGCGCGACCAGTTCGTCGTCTAGGGTTCGGGTGGCCCGCCAGTTGCTGGGACGTCGCGCCGGGTCACGCACGACGTACCCGGCGGCCCAGATGCGGCTCGACTCGTCGTCCTCGTCGTTCCAACCGGTGTTGCCGATATGGGGCGCGGTGGCGACGACCACCTGCCCGTAGTAGCTGGGGTCGGTCAGCGTCTCCTGGTAGCCCGACATGCCGGTCGAGAAGACCCCCTCGCCGAACGTCTCGCCGATCGCCCCGAAGGGTCGACCGCGGAAGACGCGGCCGTCCTCCAGGACCAGAATCGCCGCAGTAGGGTCGTCGGTCGGCTCACTGCTCATCGGTCGTCCTTTCCGGGCGGGATTGGGTGAGACGGGATTGGGCAGCCCTCCCCAGCAGACCGTTCAGGAAGGCCACCGACTCATCGGTGGACAGTTCGTCGGCCAGTTCGAGTGCCTCGCTGATCGCCGCACTGGCCTCGACTTCTGTGTGGTCGAGCTCGTAGATGGCGATTCGGGCAAGGTTGCGGTCGATCCGCGGCATGCGCTCGATCGGCCACTGTCTCGGCGCGGCTGCCCCGATCCGCTTGTCGATCTGCTCGGCATTGTCGCGGACCCCAAGCACCAATTCGCGGGTGAACTCGCGGACCACCTGCTCGGGGTCGTCCAGCCGGATGGCCAGCGACTCGAACGGATCACGCCCCAACAGGTCGGCCTCGAAGAGCACATCGAGTGCAGCCTTGCGGGCCTTGGTGCGGGCGGAATGGTGGCGTTCGGCCATGTCGGTGGACGAGACCTTGGTCGCCCCGGGCACGGGCGGATGCTCGCCGGCGGCCAGCGGGAGCGACCGCTCATCGGCGGGATGGGCCATCAACTGGTGACGCGGCCGAGGTACTCGCCGGTCTGGGTGGAGACCTTGACCCGCTCGCCGTTCGTGATGAACAGGGGCACCTGAATCTGTTTGCCGGTCTCCAACGTTGCGGGCTTGGTGCCGCCGGTGGAACGATCGCCCTGCAAGCCGGGCTCGGTGTAGGTGATCTCCAGTTCTACGCTGGCCGGCAGGTCGATGTACAGCGGCACGCCCTCGTGGGTGGCCACCGTGATGGTCATACCCTCCAGCAGGTAATCCTTGGCGTCGCCGAAGGTCTCGGCCGGAATGGTGAGCTGATCGTAGGTGGTGACATCCATGACCACGAAACCGGTCGCGTCCTCGTAGAGGTACTGCATGTCGGAGCGGTCGACCTGGGCCATGTCGATCTTGGTGTCGGCCGGGAAGGTGCGGTCGACGGTCTTCCCGTTGACCACGTTGCGGATCTTGGTGCGGACCACGGTGTTGCCCTTGCCCGGCTTGTGGTGCTGGAACCACAGCACCTGCCAGAGCTGACCGTCAAGGTCGAGAACCGTGCCGTTCTTGATGTCGTTGGTGGTAGCCACGCTTGCCTTTCAGGATCCGGACGAGGCGGTCAATCCGCGCGGTGGTCTATCTTAGCGGAATTGGGCGATCCCTTTCGACGGACCTGCAACTCGCGAGCTTGAGCGACCCGTTCCTCGCGTGCCTGGATGTAGGGCAGCGCGAGGCGGCGCATCACCTCGCCGGTTCCGGGACTGTGGCCGGCATCGGCCAACGTTGCGGCCATGCTGAGCAGATCGGCGGACGAACGGTTCTGGCTCATCTTCGCCTTGCCGATCACCGCGTCGACCACGAACTCGATGCCCACGATGGCCGGCAGCATCCGCTCGATTGCGGCAAGCGGCCCGTTTTCCAGCCGCCAGCCCGGTTCATGACGCGCGGTCAGGTCACGCAGGGAACGCAGCTTCCACTCGTCGTCATGATGGGCGATCAGGCGTCCGCGCAGGTGCACCACCAAGTAGTTCCAGGTCGGCACCGTCGGCATCCGCTGGGGTTGCGGCTGGGCGGGCACCACACCGGGGCTGATGTAGGCGTCCGGGCCGTGGACGACCCAGGTGGCCGCACCCTCGTCCTGCCACTGCTGGTTGGTGCGGGCGACATGGGTGGTCAGGCGACGCGGACCGCCGTCGTCGGGCAGCAGCACGAACGGCAGGTAGGTGACGTCGATGCCGCGCTCCCCGTGGGTGATCAGGTCTCCGACCCCCCGAGCAGCCACCTCGGCCAGCGCATCGGTGGTGGTTATCGCGAACTGCTCAGCTACGTACAACTCATGCCTCCCCAAGTTCGGCGTAGCACTCGGCGAGGACCCGCTCGCTGGGGGCCACGATCATCATCGGCTCGCCGAATCGCCGCAGCCCGACGAACCGCAGCGCACTGCCGCGGGTCTTCTTGTCCCGGGCCATCAAGGTACGCAACTCGTCCCAGGGAGCACGCGAGTAACTGGTCGGTAGGCCGAGCATCTCGAGGTGGTCGCGGGTGTCGGCTACCGCGGCGTCCGGGAGCCCCAGCAGGCGGCGCGACAGGTGGGCAGCGAAGACCATGCCGAGCGAAACCGACTCACCGTGACGCAGCTGATAGTCCTCCCAGGCCTCGATGGCGTGCCCCAAAGTATGGCCGTAGTTCAGCAGTTCGCGGCCGATCCGCGTCCCCACCGAGGTGGCCTCGCGCAGGTCGGCGGCGACCACATCCGCCTTGAACTGCACCGCCCTGCGGATGAGTTCGGCGTGCCGGGCGCTGCCGACATCGCGAGCGTCCGCAGGGTTCTCCCGGATCAACTCCAGGATGCGGCCGTCCCGAACGAACCCGGCCTTGACCACCTCTGCCAACCCGGAACTCACTTCGCGGTCCGGCAGGGTGCGCAGCAGGTCAAGATCGGCCAGTACCGCCCTCGGCTCGTGAAAGGCGCCTACGAGGTTCTTGCCCTCAGGCAGGTCGATACCGGTCTTGCCGCCCACCGCGGCGTCCACCATTGCCAGCACGGTGGTGGGGATGCTGAGGTACGGCACGCCGCGAAGCCAGCTGGCCGCCACGAAACCGGCCAGGTCGGTGGTCGCTCCCCCACCGACACCGATGATCAGGTCGGCGCGAGTGAAACCTGCTTCGGCCAACGCCCGCCAGCACTCGACCAGTACCTCGGGCGTCTTCGCGGCCTCGCCGGCAGGCACCCCGATGCTGAGCACCGCGACCTTCTCGGAGCCGACCAGCTGGGAAACCGCCAGGGCGGCCTCGGCCAAGGGTTCGCCGTAGATCACTGCGACCCTGGTGGCCTGACCGACCAGGCCGGGCAGTCTGCTGAGCGACCCGTAGTCGATCTCGACCGAGTAGGGGCGTTCGGCGTTCACGCGGACGGTACTCATTTCACTTCCTGAAGGCTCAGCCGGTCGAGGACGCTGCGCGCGACCTGGGCGGGCGTCCGGTGGTCGGTGTCGACGACCATTGTGGCGACCTCGGCATAGAGCGGCTCGCGTTCCTGGGCCAGTCTGGTCCAGCGATCTGCCACATCCCCGACCAACAACGGACGAGTGGTCGTCGCCCCGACCCGTTGGACTGCCTCCCGCACCGACGCGCGCAGCCAGATCACTCGGTGACCCCGCAGTGCGGCGCGCAACGTCGCGTTGGTGACCGCTCCGCCGCCCAGCGCGATGACGCCACCGCCTTCCAGCGCCGCGAGTGTGGCGTCCAGTTCCATTGCCCGAAATAGGGACTCGCCGTCAGTGGCGAAGATCTCTGAGATGGCCCGCTGCTCGCGGTCTTCGATCAGCTGATCCACATCGATGAACGGGACGCCGAGTCGGCGGGCCAGGTTGGCACCGACGGTCGACTTCCCGACGGCCGGAGGCCCGATCAGCACGATTGTCTCAGCCATGGATCGACAGGCCACGTTCGGCGATCTGGCGGAGGTAGCCGTGGTAGTTGCGGCGGGTTTCACCGAGCGAGTCACCGCCGAACTTCTCCAGGGCAGACTCAGCCAGCACCAGGGCGACCATGGCCTCAGCGACCACGCCGGCTGCCGGGACCGCGCAGACGTCCGATCGTTGGTGGTGCGCCTGGGCAGGGTGCCCGGTGGCGGTATCGATGGTGCGCAACGCCCTGGGAACGGTGGCGATCGGCTTCATGGCAGCCCGGACGCGCAGCACCTCGCCGGTCGACATGCCGCCTTCCGTCCCGCCGGAGTGTTGGGTCGTCCGTTCGATGCCACCTTGGCCGGGCACGATCTCGTCATGGGCCTGGCTGCCCCGGACTCGTGCCAACTCGAAGCCGTCGCCGATCTCGACCCCCTTGATGGCCTGGATGCCCATCATCGCCGCCGCCAGCCGGGCGTCCAGCCGGCGATCGTGCTGGACGTGGGTGCCCAGCCCGGGCGGGCAACCCCAGGCGACCACCTCGACGACTCCACCCAAGGTGTCGCCGTCGCGGTGGCAGGCTTCGATCTCGTTCTGCATGGCGAGACTGGCCGCCGGGTCGAGGCAGCGCACCGGGTCGGCGTCGATCTGGGGCAGGTCGGCCATCGTCGGGAACCGCTCCAGCCGTGCTCCCACCCCGCCGATCTCGACCACGTGGCTGAGCACGGTGATGCCGTACGCCTGGGCGAGGAAGTTCTGGGCGACCCGCCCCAAGGCGACCCGCGCTGCGGTCTCCCGGGCGCTGGCCCGCTCCAGCACCGGCCGCGACTCGGCGAAATCGTACTTCTGCATGCCGGCGAGGTCTGCATGGCCGGGTCGCGGACGGGTGAGCGGCTCGTTGCGCGCCAAGCCCGCCAATTCGGCGGCGTCCACCGGATCGGGGGCCATCACCTGATGCCACTTCGGCCACTCGGTGTTGCCGATCATGATGGCGATCGGCGACCCCAGCGTCCGCCCATGCCGGACACCGGTCAACAGGGTCACCTCGTCGGCCTCGAACTTCATCCGGGCGCCGCGTCCTGCTCCGAGCCTGCGACGCGCCAGAGCCTGCGAGATGTCGCCGGTGGTGACGGCTACGTGGGCGGGAACACCCTCGATGGTCGCGACCAGCGCTCGTCCGTGTGATTCACCGGCAGTGAGGTAACGCAGCATGGGCTCCACTATCCCAGATCTGTCAGCAGTGGCCGGGGTTGTCGCGGCACCACTGCTGGAACTGTGCGACGTTCACCTCGTGCTCCTCCCAGGTGGACGCGAATTTCGTCTCCCCGGTGGTCGGGTTGACCGCAACGAAGTAGAGGTATGAGCCGCTGGTCGGGTTGACCGCCGAGTTCAGCGAGTTCTTTCCGGGGTTGGAAATCGCTCCCGGAGGAAGTCCTTGGTGCACGTAGGTGTTGTAGGGCGATGGATTGGCCCGCTCCTCGTCGGTGGTGGTGATGGTGCCCGGGGAATTGACTGCGTAGATGACGGTCGAGTCAAGCTGCAGCGCCATCCCGGCTCGCAGCCGGTTGTAGAGCACCTGGGCGATATCGGGCCCATAAACGGGATCGCGGGTTTCCTTCTCGATGATGCTGGCCACCGTAACGGCATCGAACGCAGAGACGCCCAACGCCTCGGCCTTGGCCACGAAACCCATCTCGTTGGTCACCCGGACGAACTGGCCGGTCATCTGGGACAGCAGCTCGGCGGCCGTGGGGTCGGCGCCGAAGGCGTAGGTTTCGGGGAAGAGGAAGCCCTCGGTGCGTCCCTCGGCCCACGCTGGCAGACCGAGGTTGACCGGGTTGGCCAGTTCGGCCTCGAAATCAGCGGCCGGTATCCCGGTGGTCTCGGACAGCCGCTGCACCACCTGGGTGTTGCGCCACCCCTCGGGGACGGTGACCTGGTTGCGCACCAGGTTGTCGAGGTTCAGCAGCGCCGCCACCGCGTCGGCCGCCGTCATCTTGGTTAGCAACCGATAGGTGCCCGGCTGGATGCTGGACGACTGCGGATTGTCCCGGGCGGCGTTGACGAACGCCTTGCTGGACTGCACGACATCGTGGTCCACCAGCACCTCGCCGATGTCGGTGAGGGTCGCTCCCTCGGGGATGGCGACGAGCACTTCTTCTTCGCCGGGGCCGGGGTAGTCGCGAACGGTGGTGAAGTTCAGGTATCCATCGGTCACCTTGGTCACGACGAAATATCCGCCACCGATCAGCACCCCCAGCGAGATGGCAACCGCCAGCAGGTTCTTCAGCCACGAGCCGCGGCGCTTGGTCGACGGCGGCATCGGCTCTTCGTCCGAATCCGCCAGGTCGAGCAAGTCGTCGTCGACATCGTCGTACTCGGGGCCGGGATCCTCATCGAGGAATCGACTCATCGTCCCGCTTTCCTTCCTGGCGCCACGGTGTACCCGCCGGCAGTCCGGTCCGTCGTTCATATTCGAGCGCTTGTTCCAGAATGTCGACAGCGGCGGCTTGGTCGATGACGGCGCGCCGTTGTCGCGACGACCTACCACTCGCGGCCAGCTTACGGGCCGCATTGGCAGTGCTGAGTCGCTCGTCGACGACTCGGAGGGCAACGCCCAACGCGGCAACGAGTCGATCAGCTACCTCGGTCATCGCCTGGGCGGCCGGACCGTGACGTCCTGCCAGGTCGACCGGCATGCCAAGCAAGATCTCGATCGGTTCGTACTCGCCAACCAGCTCGGCCAGCCGATCGAGAACGCGCCCATCGTTCGGTAGGGTGCCCACCGGATGGGCCAGCAGGCCGTCGGGGTCGCAGGCAGCCACGCCGACCCGGGCCTTGCCCCAGTCGATCGCCAGTCGCCGGCCACGACGCCATTCAGGACGCAATCGTGGCCTCCGCGCTGCGTACCGCGGCGTCCACCGCCGCTTGGGCGGCTGCCGGGTTGGTGCCCCCGCCCTGCGCCAGGTCGTCCTTGCCGCCGCCCTTGCCGCCCAGTTCGACGGCTGCCACCCGGACGAGCTGGCCGGCCTTGAGCCCACGATCGCGGGCGCCGGAGTTGGTGGCCACCACGACTGCCGGCTTGGGGCCATCACCGATCAGCACGACCGCCGCAGGCTGCGAGCCGAACCGGTCACGCAACTGGATCGCCAGCGTCCGCAACTCGCCGCCCTCGGCGCCGGGCACGACCTTCGCGGCCAGCCGGACGCCGGCGATCTCACGAGCCTGCTCGATCAATCCGGCCAGCGAGGACTGCAACTCGGACAGCTTGAGCTCATTGATCGCCTTCTGCGCCGACTTCAGGTCGGCGACCATCGACTCGACGCGCTCGACGAGTTGGTCCGGCTGCACCTTCAACATCTCGGTCAGGCGGCTCACCAGGGCACGCTCAGCGGCCATGTGCCCGAACGCGTCGGTGCTCACCAACGCCTCCACCCGCCTGGTACCGGCGCCGATTGACTGCTCGCCGAGCAGCGTCAGCATGCCGATCTGGCTTGAGTGCTCGACATGGGTGCCGCCGCACAGCTCACGGCTCCACGGTCCGCCCATCTCGACCACCCGCACGATCGGCGGATACTTCTCACCGAACATCGCCATGGCGCCCATCGCCTTGGCGTCGGCCAGCTTCATCTGGGTGGCGGTGACCGCCAGATCGTCGCGGATGGCGACGTTGCAGCGCTCCTCGATCTCGGCCCGCAGCGCCGAGCTCAGGCCCTTGCTGGACGAAAAGTCGAAGCGCAGGTAGCCGGGCTTGTTGTATGAGCCGGCCTGGGTGGCGCCCTGGCCCACGAGTTCGCGCAGGGCCGCGTGGATGACGTGGGTCGCCGAGTGCGCCTGGCAGGCCCCCCGTCGGTAGAAACCGTCCACCGCCGCGGTCACGGCGTCCCCGACCACCAGTTCGCCGACCACCTCGACCTTGTGCACGACCAGCCCGGGTACCGGACGCTGCACATCCAGCACCTTCAGCTCACCGGCCGGGGTGTGCAGCACGCCGGCATCGGCGTCCTGGCCACCGGCCTCGGCATAGAACGGGGTTTCGGCCAACACGACCTCGACTAGGCTGCCGGCCGACGCGACCGCCACCGACTCGCCGTCGCTGATCAGACCACGCACCTTGGTGTCGACGGTCAGGTCGGTGAACCCGAGGAACGGGGTCTCCCCCTCACTTCGCAGCACTTGGTAGGCCTCGGTGCTGACCGCGCCACCCTTCTTCGCGCGGGCATCGGCCTTGGCACGCTGCCGCTGCTCGGTCATCAGCTCCCGGAAGCGCGCCTGGTCAACCGCCAAGCCCTGCTCGGCCGCCATCTCGAGAGTCAAATCGATCGGGAAGCCATAGGTATCGTGCAACTGGAACGCCTTGTCGCCGGGCAGCACCTCGGAGCCGGCCGCCTTGGACTGGCCGACGGCGAGGTCGAACAAGGCCGTGCCGGCGTGCAGAGTCCGGCTGAAGCTCTGCTCCTCGTTCTCGGAGATCTCGCTGATGCGTTGCCACTGTTCGTCGATCTCGGGATAGGAACCGTGCATCACGCCCCGGCTGACGTCCAGCAGTTCGGTCAGGTGTTCGCCCTGGTAACCCAGCAACCGCATGGAACGGATCGACCGGCGCATCAGCCGTCGCAGCACGTAGCCGCGAGCCTCGTTGCCGGGCGAAACCCCGTCGGTCATCAGCATCAGGGAGCTGCGCACGTGATCGCCGATCACCCGCAGCCGGACATCGTCGTCTGCATTCGCCCCGTAGCGCCGCCCGGTCAGTTCGGAGGCTCGCGCGATCACCGGGAAGACCTCATCGGTCTCATACATGTTGTCGACGCCCTGCAACAGGAAGGCGATGCGTTCCAGCCCGGCGCCGGTGTCGATGTTTTTACTGGGCAGCTGCCTGGCCACGTCGAAGTCGTCCTTCGCCCGCACCGCTGACAACTCCTCCTGTTGGAAGACGAGGTTCCAGATCTCGAGGAAGCGGTCCTCGTCGGCGTTGGGACCGCCCTCGGGGCCGAAGGCGGGGCCGCGGTCGATATAGATCTCGGAACAGGGTCCACCGGGCCCGGGGACGCCCATGTGCCAGTAGTTGTCCTTGAGGCTGCGTGCCTGGATGCGCTCCTGGGGGACGCCCACCGAGCGCCACCAATGCACAGCCTCCTCGTCACCGTTGGGGTAATCGGGGTGCATGCCCGGACCGAGCACCGTCACCCAGACCTTGTCGGGATCGAAACCAAGACAGCCATCGGCTTGACTACCGGTGACCAGTTGCCAACCCCACTGGATCGCCTCAGCCTTGAAGTAGTCGCCGAAGCTGAAGTTGCCCAGCATCTGGAAGAAGGTTCCGTGCCGGGTGGTCTTGCCCACGTCCTCGATGTCGAGGGTTCGCACGCATTTCTGCAGGCTTACCGCGCGCCTGAACGGAGCCGGCTCGGCGCCGGTGAAGTACGGCTTGAACGGCACCATGCCGGCGTTCACGAAGAGCAGGGTGGGGTCGTTGTAGAGCAGCGAGGCGCTCGGCACCACCGTGTGGTCGCGGGCGGCGAAGAAATCTACATAGCGGCGTCCGATTTCGGCTGCTCTCATCACTTCATCCCTCAAGTGTGGCTTGGTGGCCGATGTAGTCTCACCGGGCCAGCCAACAACATTACCGCGCAGCGTAGATTCGATCCATGTACGCCCACCGCACCGACGGCCGGCAGCGGATTCGGTCGGCCAGCTACGTGCTCACCTCTGTCATGCAACGCTTCTCGACGAACCAGGGCACGAACCTGGCCGCGATCCTCACCTACTATGCGGTCTTCGCCCTGTTCCCCAGCCTGGTCGCGCTGGTGTCGATCATGAAGCTCAGCGGTGTCGGCGACACCTTGGTGCCGGAGTTCGCCAGCATGATCCAGCAGGCGGTGCCCGACGCCGGCACAGCCGAGATGCTGGTCGACCTGATCGAGGGCTTCTTCTCCGCCAGCGGGGCCGGCATCGGTCTGGTCATCGGCATCGGCACCGCCGTCTGGGCGGCCGCTGGCTATGTGCAGACGTTCGCACAGGTGATGAACCAGATCCATGGCGTCGGCGAGGGCCGCAACCCGATCCTGTTGAAGCTGCAGGTGCTGGCAATGACCGCGATCAGCCTCATCGCGGTGGTGGCGGTGCTCAGTGCGGTGGTCGTCGGCGGCGACGTGGCGGTCTGGCTCAGCGAGACGTTCGGACTGACCGCCGCCGCAGTGCGGGTCTGGAGGCTTGTCAGATGGCCCCTGATCGTCGTGGTGGTCATGGCGCTGATCGCCATGCTCTACCACTTCACCCCCAACGTGGCGTTCCCGCATTTTCGCCCGATCACCTGGGGTTCGATCATCGCCGTCCTGACTGCGGCCGGGGCAGCCCAAGGATTCAGCTTCTACGTGGCCAACTTCGCCAACTACAACGCCGCCTACGGCGCCTTGGCCGGTGTGATGATCGCATTGCTGCTGGCCTGGCTGGTCAATGTGGCGCTCGTGCTTGGCGCCCAGTTCGACAGTGAGCTGTTGCGCTTGAAGCAGTTGCGCAGTGGGCTGCCGGCTGAGCGCACCCTGCAACTTCGCCCGCGCGCCACCGGCGGCATCGTCAAGGCCGAACAGACCGCGAACAAGCTCGCAGCCAAGGGCTACCAGATCCGCCTGGACGCCGCCGAGCCGTGATCTGGCGGGTCAGCGATTCTCGGGAAGGGCAAGCAGCCGTCGGATGAGTTCAAGCCGCTCGGCAATCTGCGCCTCGTTGCCGTGCTGGGTGGGTTGGTAGTAGCGGCGGCCGACCAGTTCGTCGGGCAGGTACTGTTGCGCGGCGACCCCGTGCGGGTGGTCGTGGGCGTACCGGTAACCCACGCCGTGCCCGTAACCGGCGGCGGACGAGTAGTGGGCGTCGCGCAGATGGGTGGGCACGCTGCCGATGCGTCCCGCCCGCACGTCAGCGATGGCTGCGTCTATCGCGTTGATCACGGCGTTCGACTTTGGTGCGGTGGCCGCGGCGATGGTGGCCTGCGCGAGGTTGAGCCGTGCCTCCGGCATGCCGATGAGTTGGACGGCCTGTGCCGCGGCGACGCAAGTCTGCAGAATGCCGGGGGCGGCCATGCCGACATCTTCGCTGGCCAGGATGATCAGCCGTCGGGCGATGAAGCGGGCGTCCTCCCCCGCCTCGATCATCCGCGCAAGCCAGTGCAACGCGGCGTCGACATCGGAGCCGCGCACCGACTTGATGAAGGCCGAGATGACGTCGTAGTGCTGGTCGCCGTCGGTGTCATAGCGCACCGCTGCCCGGTCCACCGATTTCTCCAGTGTCCCCAAGTCGATGACGGTTGCGCCGACGGCGTCGGCGCTGCGGGCCGCCTCCTCCAGGTAGGTCAGGACGCGGCGGGCATCGCCGCCGGCCATCGCCAGCATCGCCGAGCGGGCGTCCACGGCGAGCGTGAAGCGCCCGCCCAGCCCGCGCTCATCGCTCAAGGCCCGGTCGACCAACTGGTTCAGGTCGTCGTCGGTGAGCGGCTTCAGGGTCAGCACCAGCGATCGCGAGAGCAGCGGTGCAATCACACTGAAGCTGGGGTTCTCGGTGGTCGCCGCGATCAGCGTGACCAATCGGTTCTCCACTGCGGGTAGCAGCACATCCTGCTGGGCCTTGTTGAAGCGGTGCACCTCGTCCACGAACAGGACGGTGGGTAAGCCGCGGGCCAGCTCGCGCTTGGCGGTCTCGAGCTGGGCCCGGACCTCCTTCACCCCGGCAGTCACCGCAGAAAGCTCGACGAAACGCCGGTTGGTCTGGCTGGAGACCACGGCGGCGATGGTCGTCTTGCCGACCCCGGGTGGGCCCCAAAGGAAGACCGACATCGCGCCGGTTCCCTCCGCCAACCGCCGCAGCGGGGAACCCGGCGCCAGCAGGTGCTCCTGACCGACGATCTCGTCCAAGGTGCGCGGTCGCAGGCGGACAGCCAGCGGCAGGTTTGCATGGTCGGCCTGCGAGAGCGATCCGCCTGCAGGTGCTTGCGGGTCGGAGGTCAAGTTGCCGAACAGGTCCTCGGTCATGCTCGCTCGAGCAGCCGACTCTCGAGGGCTGACTGATCGTCGGCATCCCAGCCATTGCGGTCGAGCCAGGATTCGACGCCGCCCAACTCCTGGTCGACCCGATCCAACAGGATCTCCATGATCTCGGGCGGGGTCGACTGGGCGGCGACGAGTTCTGCGTGCTCGGGGGAACCGATGGTGGCAGCCTCACCGAGTCGCTGCAGGATCGCGGGCACCCGCTGGTTGCTGGCCGCGTAGTCGGCGATCACCTGGTCGGCAGGTACGCCGACGGCCGACAACAGCAGCGCGGACGTGGTGCCGGTGCGGTCCTTGCCGGCCGCACAGTTGATGATGGCCGCGCCCGGCGCGCCGGCGATCGTGCGCAATGCGCCGATCAGGCTGTCCGGTCTATCGACGAAGTAGCCCAGATAGTGGTTGGCGGTCATGGCGGCATGGTCACGCCGACCGTCCGGCAACCCGTCGACGAGTTGCCCGAACCACGGCGGCAAGGCAGCTTCCGGATCATCGTCGAGATACAGGCTCATCTTGTGCAGCCGGACTTCACCGTTGAACGGCCAGACGCCGTCGCGGGCATGCTCACCGTTGGTGCGCAGGTCGACCACATCGCTGAGCCGGTAATGGTTCAGCAGGTAGGCCGCCGAGGTCGGGGTCAGGTCGGCGAGGTTGTCCGAACGCAGCACGACACGCGACCGGACGGTGCGTCCATCAACTGTGGTGCGTCCGCCCAGATCTCTCATGTTGACCACGCCGTCGAGGTCCACCCAGTTCGGTTCAGTCGTCATGTGATCGAAGCTACCTGCCTGCGGTGACCGGACGGTAACCGCGGCCCACCCGTGCGGCTCAAGCGTCCGCCCGCTCAGCCGCCTTCTTGGGCTGCGGCTTGAAGTCGACGCCTGCCTCTCTGCGCTGTTGCGTGGTGATCGGTGCGGGCGCCCCGGTCAGTGGGTCGAAGCCGTTGCCGGTCTTCGGGAAGGCGATCACCTCACGGATCGACTCGGCACCACCGAGCAGCGCAACGATCCGGTCCCAGCCGAATGCGATGCCGCCGTGCGGCGGGGCGCCGAACTGGAAGGCATCCAGCAGGAAGCCGAACTTCTCCTGGGCGTCCTCGGCGGTGATGCCCATCACCTTGAAGACCCGTTCCTGCACGTCACGGCGATGGATACGGATCGACCCGCCGCCGATCTCGTTGCCGTTGCAGATGATGTCGTAGGCGTAGGCCAGCGCCGAGCCCGGATCGGTGTCGAAACTCGCCAGGGACTCCGGCTTCGGCGAGGTGAAGGCATGATGTACGGCGGTCCAGGCCCCGCCGCCCACAGCGACATCGCCTTCGGCGACCGCTTCGGCGACCGGCTTGAACAGGGGCGCGTCCACCACCCACAAGAAGCTCCAGGCGTCCTCGTCCACCAGCCCGCAGCGCCGGGCGATCTCGTTGCGGGCCGCACCGAGCAGGTTCTGGGACGCAGCCCGGGCACCCGCGGCGAAGAAGATGCAGTCGCCTGGCTGGGCGCCGGTGGCGGCGGCCAGGCCGTCGCGTTCAGTGTCGCTGATGTTCTTGCTCACCGGCCCACCCAAGGTGCCGTCCTCGGCGATCGTGACATAGGCCAAGCCCTTGGCACCACGCTGCTTGGCCCAGTCCTGCCAGGCGTCGAAGGTGCGCCGCGGTTGGGACGCGCCGCCGGGCATCACGATGGCCCCCACGTAGGGCGCCTGGAAGACTCGGAACGGGGTGTCGGCGAAGTAGTCGGTCAGCTCGGTGAGCTGTAGGTCGAAGCGTAGGTCGGGCTTGTCGGAGCCGAACCGGTCCATGGCCTCGGTGTAGGTGAGCCGCGGCAACGGACACGGCAGCTCGAAGCCGATCAGCGCCCAGATCTCGGCGATGATCTGCTCGGACAGCCCGATCACATCGTCCTGGTCGACGAAGCTCATCTCGACGTCGAGTTGGGTGAACTCGGGTTGCCGGTCGGCGCGGAAGTCCTCGTCTCGGTAGCAGCGAGCGATCTGGTAGTAGCGTTCCATCCCCGCCACCATCAGCAACTGCTTGAACAGCTGCGGGCTCTGCGGCAGCGCATACCACGAGCCGGGCGCCAGTCTTGCAGGTACCACGAAGTCACGCGCACCCTCCGGGGTGCTGTGGGTGAGCGTCGGGGTCTCGATCTCCACGAAATCGTGCGCGGCGAGCACTTTGCGGGCGGCAGCGTTGACCTGGCTGCGCAGCCGCAGCAGCCGACCCGGCTCTGGACGACGCAGATCGAGGTAGCGATGCCGGAATCGGGTGTCCTCGCCCACGTTGACCCGGTCATCGATCGGGAACGGCAACGGAGCCGCCGGGCTGAGCACCTCGAGCGAGCTGACCGCGACCTCGATCTGCCCAGTCGCCATGTTGGGATTCACAGTGTCGGCCGAACGGGCCTCGACTACGCCGCAGACCGCCACGCAGAACTCGTTGCGCAGCTTGTGAGCTCCCAGTTCGTCGACCAATTCCTCACGAATCACGCACTGCACGATGCCCGACGCGTCCCGCAGGTCGACGAAGACCACGCCGCCGTGATCGCGGCGGGCGTCCACCCAACCGGCGAGCCTGACAGTGGTACCAATCTGGGACGCGCTCAGCGTACCTGCCTCGTGGGTGCGAATCACGACCATCTTCCTTTCGGGTGAGACCCGCATAGACGGTGCGGGCACCCGCCACAGTGTACCGGTAGCCCACGGATCGGCACGAAAGAGCCGGTTGGGCTC
>CALMKG010000518.1 GCA_937867175.1 uncultured Propionibacterium sp.
TCGAAGTCAGTCTCAGACCAGTCCAGATTGTGCTTCATCGTCTGGTTCGGCTGCTTGTAGAGCGGTGTGCCGACATGCAGGTGGGGGCCCTGCAGGATCACGTCGTCCCACGAGTGTGGAACTCCCCAGCGCTGGACGAAGTACCCCTTCTTTCGATCGATTGACTCGTCCCAGCCTCGCGAGAAATTGAGACCCAAGCCGCCTAATCGGTCGCCTCTCGCCAACTGTTCGAGCGCCTCAGCGACCTCGCGGTTGACCGTGTAGACCATGCGTGTCTCGCGAGGGTTGGCAAGTTCTGGGTCGAGTATGTCGCGCCAGACGGCCAAGACCTGGTCGTCGACGAGTTCGACGCGCTGCGCGTGCGGACGCAGGTCCCAGTGCCCGTCGTGCTTGATGCCTGGGGCAGCCCCGTCTCCGTCGTGGCGCAGTGAGCGGAGCGCGGTCTCTGGGTGGTACAGACCCGACGCCTGCTGGAATCGTGTTGCGGAAGGTCGCCCGTAGATGTGCACGCCATAGCTGACGTGATGATCTATCTCACCGAACAGTTGGAGCTCGTTCACAAACTGCCAGTGGCGACGCAGGCGAGGGTAGGTGGCGGCTCGTAGCGTTCCGGCCTTCTCGTCCGTGAAGTGGGTCTCTGGATGCAGCAGCCCCACGGTTCCTCGCGACGAGCCGTGGCCCCAGGTCGCAGCCATGAAGCACCGGTACAGGTCGGGTTGGAGGCCCGAGAGTACCGGGTAGTTGGTGACGTCCCCCACGAAGGCGGCCAGTCCAACTGTCGCCGCGTCGGCATCGACCACGAGTTCACTGACACCATCGCGACCCAGGGCGATTTCGCGGTGGAGCGCGGCCTCGACTGTGGACGGCTTGTCAGTGAGTTGCCACCACGGGTCGCCCTCCGCGAGGAGGGCTGCAACGTCACCACGCGGCCGCACCCACGGCGGATTCCCGACCTGCAGGTCGAAGCCCCCGCGTCCGAACACAGGCGCGAACTCCAGCTCCCAGTGGAAGAAGCCCTGCTCCCCCGCCACCCGCTCACACACGCGCAACCACGGGTGCCGCTCCAGCACCTCGGCGATCGGCTGGGCGTTCGCCCCTGCGAGCACGAATGACTCCTGGTCGGCCAGCGACTCCCAGACGTCCGCCGGGGCCATCATCAGGTCGTCAGCCCAGCGCTTCTTGTCGCTGCGCAACTTCGGCTCCGCACCGATGATCTCCTGCAGTGCGCTCACCCACTCCGCCCAACTCGGGGGTGCAACCTCGTCCCCCGTCAGCGGCCAGAACCACAGTGCGCACCAGGCGTCCATCACCCGCTTCAGCCGCTGGTAGGCACCGTTGACGTCGGCGAGCGACTCCTCGATCTGCTCACGCGTGACGGTGCTCCCCGCGTCCACTACTTCGCGACCCCACAGCGGAATCTCGCGGCGGGTCTGCTGCTCGGCAACCATCAGGCGACGCAGTGCCATCGTCCACAACTCCTCGGCCTGCGCGGCGATGTCGACCAACAGGTTCAACTGCCTGGTCGTCGGCTTGGCGTTGAACTGCTTGCGCCACTCCTTCACGCGCGCCACGCGCTCGGGGACCAGCTCCTTCGCTTCCTTTGAGTCGGCGGTCGAGCCCCACCCTGCGGCGGGCAGCAGGAAGTGATGAATGCGGCCGGCGACATCAGTGCCACCCACGGAGTCCTCGGCGACCCGGAGGGCGAGGTCGGCCAATGGAACATCGGTCGGCGGCTGGCTGCGCCACGCCCTGCTGGTCACGTCGTCCCGGGTGTAGACGGCCCGACGTGCCCCGATCAGCGAGTTGCCGCGCCGCAAGTGCAAGCCGAACCAGGGCGCGGTCAGGCCCTTCGCCATGGTTGCGAGCCACAGCGTGATCTCGGCGAACTCGACCGCGGTCGCGTTCAGGTCGACGCCGTACACGTTGTGCAGCGCGAGGTAGGCCTTGACGCGCTGCAACTCGGTCTGGAACTCCTCCGGCGCGATCTTTTCGCCCAGCTCCTTCTCGCGGCGGGTCAGGTACTGCTCGGCGAGTTGCCGGACCGCCTCGATCGCGAACGCGCCCGACCCGAGCGCCGGCTCACAGACCGTCAGGCCGAGGATTTCCTCGGCCGTGGTGGTGGTGCCGTCCTGGTCGAGTAGCTCTTCCAGCGCCTGCCCGACGGTGAACTGGGTGAGCACCTCGGGGGTGTAGTAGGACGCCGACTGCTGCCGTGCGCGTCCGGACAACCGGAAGACGAACTGGCCGCGCTCATGCACCACCGGCCGTTGCTCGCCGGTGATCGGATCCTGCTCGCGGACGAAGTCGGACGCCGCGATGCCCTGCGCCCGGTCGACCGGCACCACCCAGGAGCCCTTCTCGGGGTTGCCGGCGCGGGCCACCTCGTACAGGTCCTCGGTGGCGAAGAAACCGGTGTAGCTCATCAGTCCCTCGTAGACCGCGCCGAGCTGGTTGATGCCCAGGTCGACGTAGCTGATGAAGCCACGTTCGCGACCGGCCTGCTCCTTGCTGAGCAGCAGGTACCGCAGCACCTGTTGCAGCGCCCGGTTGCCGAGCCGGGTCTGCGAGATCAACTCGATGGCCTCGGGCTTGAACAGGTCGGCGCGCAGCGCGTGGAAGACGAGCCCCTCGGTGCTCTCGTCCTCCCCCGAAGGCAGCGCGGCGTCCGGCCGGTGACCGCGATCGACCAGGGTGAACAGCACGGCCAGCGAGTCGTACAGGTGGGTGCCGGCCTGGGCGGTCGGACTGGCCAGTTCGACCAGGGTGAGCTCACGCAGCCGGTCGAGGCTGTAGCCGGTGTCGTACTCGGTCGCGCCGACCGGCAGCACGCCCAGCTCCGGAGATGCCTCGGCATAGAGCAGGAACAGGATCCGGTAGAGGAACCGCAACGCCTGTCGGGCCAGCGGCTGGGCCTGCTCGGCGGGCAGCGGCTCCAGGCCCTGGGCAGAGCGACGGGCCACGACCTCGTTGGCGATGATCTCGATGCTGCGACGCACCCCCTCGCGCAGGTCCTGGCTGACCCCGACGGTGTGCTTGACGGACGCCTCCAGCACCGACTTCCACCAGACCTGGCCGTCGGCGTCCGGGGCGAG
>CALMKG010000519.1 GCA_937867175.1 uncultured Propionibacterium sp.
TCGGTCCCGACGGGATCCTGCGTGACCAGTACATGCACTGTGGTGCTGGCCAGTCCTTCCGCACCAGCGGGCGCGGGGTGCAGATGCAGAACCTGAAGCGGCTGCCACCGCAGCCCAGGGACATGGCCGAGCTGTTCGATCCCACCTCGGTGTGGACGAACGACGACCTGGCGGAGAACCTGCGCCAGGTGTTCACGGCCAGCCAGCCGCAAGGCTCGCTGATCGTGGGCGACTTCAGCTCGGTGGAGTCCAGGGGTCTGGCCTACCTGGCCGGCGAGCAGTGGAAGCTGGACGCCTACCACCAGGGACAGGACCTCTACAAAGTGCTGGCTGCGAAGATCAACCACATCGACGACTGGCACCAAGTCACCAAGGAACAACGCCAGGGTGGCAAGGTGGGTGAGCTGAGCTGTGGCTACGGCGCCGGCGGCACCGCAGTCCAGGGCTTCGCCCAGAAGATGGGCATCGAGATGACCGAGGACGAGGCGGTGCAGTTGGTCTGCGACTGGCGGGGTACCAACCCGATGATCGTGGAACTGTGGGCGGTGCTCGAGCGGCTGCTCCTTGCAGTTGTGCAGTCAGGAAGGCAGGATGCCATCTTCTCGGCACCTCTAGCCAACAGCCTGACCATCGAGTTCACCAGGATCCGAACACCGGCCTCCCTGGAGAAGCAGCACCCGGGAGCGAAGACGATCGCCATGCGGCTCTACCTCTGGCGGGAGGGCCAACTGGTGCTCGAACGGATCTTCCAGGGCTGTTACCTGCGTGGCAACCAGGTCTGTTACTACAAGCCCAGCGAGCGCCGCGGTGGCGATCTCTGGTCGGCGTGGTACATCGACCCGAAGACCAAGCAGAAGCGGTTCTACAACCTGTACGGCGGGAAGCTCTCGGGCATCCTGACGCAGTCATTCTGCCGGGAGCTGTTCTTCATTGCGCTGCAGCGCGTGACGGAGAAGGTAGAGCGGCCAGGCGTGCGCCTGATCGGCCAGTTCCATGATGAGATCGTGCTGGACTACGACCCGCTCGTCACTCCCTACACGGTGGAGACCGTGAAGATGGAGCTCGAGCAGGTGATGTCCAACCCGAACCCGTTCAAGGGATTCCCCTTGGCGGCAGAGGTGAAGCACGATTACCGGTACACCAAGTAAGGGGAGGAGGGCCCCCGCATCGACCAAGAAAGCTGGGGCCCTCACCTCCCTCACTACCCACAGGAGGCTCAATGAAGTACGAGGTCTGGGGCGTAGACCCAGGGCTCGTGGACACAGGCATCGTGCGGATCAGCTTCGACACTGATACCAAACGATGGTACGTGGACCACACAGTTTTCAAGGGAGTGGTGGATAATCAGGGGACGAGAAGAATCCCGTCCGCCGAGATAGCCGACTACCTGAACACTGAAGTCCCTGGCCACGCCGTGATCTACATCGAGGCGTATCGTCCTCGATCGCACTACCAGAACGACGCCGAGATGGGACGAGCCATCAACGATCTGAAGGCTCGGGTCAAGAAGGCGAAGTCCCTGGACAACACCGGGATGAAGAAGGTCGTGAAGCCGGAGCTCATGCAACGGCTGAATGTGTGGACGTTCTCGACCAAGACGCACCACCAAGATCTTCGATCCGCGGCGATGATCGCGCTGTACGGAATGCTCAAGGATGAAGTCGGCAACGACATCCTCTTCCAGTTCGTATGTGATCAGCTGACTGGCCAGCCATGGACGCAGGTTGCCTTCGTCTGATGGAACGTCACAACGGGAACCAGCGCGTCACAGTCGACATGCCTTGGGACAACAGTCCTGAGAAGGGCAGGTACAAGCAGCCTGGCCAGACCTACTCCTACCACTGTGGCAAGTCAAGGCCTCTGGGCAAGGAGTTTCTGCCGGAGTGCATGGAGGACCCGGAGCTGTTCTTTCCGGGCCCTTCTAACCTCGACCCCGAACCAGTGGTCATCTGCCAGCGTTGCCCTAAGCAGGACGCCTGCCTACAGATGGCACTGGATGCGGAGGAGAACACCCCGGCCAACATGAGATTCGGCATCTATGGAGGGACCAGGCCGCACCAGCGGTTCGCCCTCGCCAAGAAACTACGACAACAGAAGGAGGCCAGTCATGGCCAGACCGAAGGTCATGTGCCGGACCTGTCCGCATCCACGTGACCAGCACAGCGTTTACAGGCCCAAGTGCCTGATCAAGGGCTGCTCCTGCACTGAGCACGGCGGCCGCACATTCGAGCTCGACGCACAATACGGAGATATCTGATGAGTGACAACGTAGGAGACCTGCTCGCCCAGCGGGGCCAGCAGTGGGGTGACGCCATCGGCACCCACGTCCGCATCGCCAAGGTGTGGGACGCGATCGCCAACCGCGAAGAGATCACGGCGCTGAAGGTCGCGCTGATGATGGAGGGATTGAAGCTCATTAGAGCTGACATCAACCCCGACGACCCGGACTCGTTCCACGATGCCCAGGGCTACGACCGGATCGCCGAACTGATCGCCGGCCATCGAACAGAGCTGTGATGACGGAAGCCATCACCAAGTTCGAGGGCCAGCTAGGCCGCACGTTCTTCGACCACCAGCGGGAGTTTCTGCAGGCGTGGTTCAAGCTGAACCTGATGCGCGCGTGCCTGTACTTCCCGACCGGGAAGGGCAAGACCCTCACCGCACTGGCAGCGCTCGGACTGCGCGGCCTGACCCGTGCACTGGTGGTGACCCCACCAGTGCAGGGCCCGGTCTGGCAGGCCGAGGGCGCCAAGATGGGGATCGACGTCGAGACGATCAGCCACGCGAAGTTCAGGCAGAAGGAGTACCGCTTGGACCGTAACGTGCCGTTGATCGTCGACGAGTTCCACCTGCTGGGTGGAGCTCAAGGGATGGGGTGGAAGAAGCTGGACCGGGCGGCCCGCGGCTACCTGGCCCCGCTGCTGATCCTCAGCGCTACGCCGCAGTACAACGACGCCGAGCGCGTCTACTGCGTCGAGCATGTCCTGGACCCGCTCTCGCCCAACGTGCGAGACGGACTGCTCGGGTTCATCTATCGCAACTGCGAGACCGAGCAGAACCAGTTCGGAACGATGCCGATCGTCAAGGGATTCCTCCGCTGGCCGGGCGCGAAGAACGGCGCGGAGGAGTACCTGAAGGCGTTGCCGAAGGTGTTCCACATCCCAGACGAGGCGATCTACCAGATCGTCGACATCCCTGTCATGACCGAGGTGCCGGACGAGTTCGACACCTTCGGCCTGGACATGCGATCCGAGCGGATCATGGCCAGCCAGATGGAGGCGAAGCACAGGCTGCTAGACCTACGCCTGATCGGAGACGACGGGGCCTTGTGGCCTCACGTCGCTGACGAGCTGGAGCATCTGATCGGGATCGCAGACACACCGGTTCTGGTGTTCTGTGCGTTCGAGCGGATCGCAGAAGCGTTCGCCCGAACCATGGATCAGCTCAACACCAGGTACGCCCTGGTCACTGGCAGCACGCCAGCGAAGCAGAAGCTCGAGCTGATCCAGAAGTTCCGCGAGGGAGAGTTCGACGTCCTGGTCGGGACCGCCACCTTGGCAACAGGGACCGACGGGCTGGACCGGATGTGCAACACGATGATCCTGCTCAACGACACCGACGACGGCGCGCTGCGCCGGCAGTTGGTGGGACGCATCCTCCCGCGTGGAAAGAACGCCGACTACAGCAAGAAGAAGTTCTGGAGGATCCTGCCATGTTGAGGGAACTCGCTGAGCTACGAGAAAAAATCCGGCGCGCGCTGGCAGCGAACAACTCCGCGGAAGTGGTGAGGCTCGCCCAGCGCTACCTGGAGGTTCACGATCAGTGCTACCCCCGCTGACGACCTGGGGGGAGGCCCTGGCAAATCGCCAGGCCTGTCAGGAAAGGAGCCACCAATGGACGAGGAAGTGAAGGAAGAGGGGTACGTTCCCACCGGGGACGTGCAGCAAGCGATCAACGCTGCCCTCATCGGCCTTCTCGACCCGGCCGTCGACCGGAGCGTTGCCGATCAGCAGATCGACAAGATCCGGAAGATCAAAGAGCTCGAAGGGTAGCACCCGCCGGCGGCGGCCGGTTCTCCAGCTGGGGACCGGCCGCTGCCCGACCGATAGATCAAGGAGTCCAATGTGGAACTGACAACGAAGGCGAGGATGGCTGACCAGGCCCGGACCTTCGCACAGAGTTATCAACTGGTCGTGCATGACGATGTGTTCTACCTGCCCACGGAGTTCACGACCAGGGTTCCTGGACCGTGTGCGAAGGAACACATGATCTGGGTACCACTGGGCCGTGAGGATCTCCGCCGCTACGCCAACGTGCACAGCAACATCCTGTTCGCCGCAGAAGCGGAGCTATCGAACTGGGCGCTGCTGTTGAAGCAGCTGTCGTGTGAAGTGATCAAGCCGACCAAGGACTTGCTCATCAACACCGACGATGGCCTGCGGGTGCTCAACGAGGATGGACTGTTAGTAGAGCCAGACGGTGAGTTCCGACCGAACTTCATTCGCCCAACCCTCAACACCGATCCGGTCGACAAGGTGTTCGTCTTCGACGTCATCCGCAACTGGCTCGACTCCGAGGAGGCGGCACACTCGTTGCTGTACCACCTGGCTACAGCACTCAGCCCCGGATGGTCCGCGGTGAAGTACCTACTCCTGATCGGAGAAGGGCGCAACGGAAAGTCTGTGCTGCTGTCCATGCTGAAGGATCTCTTCGGCGAGGAGAACGTGAGCAGTGTCACTCGGCAACAGATGGCCGAACGAAGTCCGGTCTGCCACGAGCTGAACGGGAAGCTGCTCAACATGATCTTCGACGGCGAGATGGCCTACGTGAAGGACAGCTCGATGGAGAAGACCCTGACCGCCGGCGAGCCGGGGCAGGTGAAGCTGCTGTACCAGTCTGGGCTGACCAAGGTCCAGACCACAGCACTGTTCCTGGAAGCGCTCAACCACGAGCCGAAGACCAGGGACAAGTCCTCGGCGCTGCAGAAGCGGTTGGCCCGGTTCAAGTTCCAGAACGTGTTCGCACGCGACCTCGCGTTCGAGCGCAAGATGCGCAGCCCGGAGATGCTGGGTGCGTTCCTCTCGCTGCTGCTCGACCACTTCGTGAAGGAAGGCGAGCTGACGGAGAAGCTGGCACTGACCAAGGTCAGTCTCGAGATGCAGGTGGAGCAGAACCTGGTGAACTCCCCGGTGTTCCAGTTCGTCAGCCACCTGGTGTCTACCCGACCAGAGACGATCACTGACCTCGAGACCGGAGGCCTGATCGTCGATCGTCTGGTGGAGAGCTTCATGGCCTGGCGACTCGCCGAGGGTTTCATTGAGCTGAGCACCGCCGACGTCAAGCGGATGTTCAAGGAAGCGTTCCCGACCAAATGGAAGTCGGTGCGCGACGGAGGCAAGGTCTCCAGCCTGCTCACCCTGGACGGGGTGAAGCCGGACATGCAGGCTCTGCTCGATCAGCTGAAGGGACAGGAGGAAGATGCAGTTCAACCAGATGCCATGGTGGAGGACTGACCCGTACGAGCTCGACTCCGCGATCCCCAGCTCGCTGGCGATGCCGGAGATCTGGGGCAGCAACGGGCCGGCACTCGTGCCGTTGTTCGCCAACGGGAAGACGGGCCCGGGCTGGGGCCTGCAGGGCGCCGACGGCCGACCGGGCTTCATCGAGAAGTACCGCCGGCTGGAGTTCGCCCAGCGCCGTGTGATGTACGGCGTCGATCGGGGCCAGCACGACTGGGCCTGGATCATGCGCAGCGGTCGTGTCGTCTGCCTCGACATCGACGGCAAGAACGGTGGACTCGAGCACGCCAGTGAGCTCGGGTTCCTGCCACCCACCGTGGCCGAAACCAGCAAGTCAGGGAACGGGTACCACCTGTTCTACCTGTCTGAGGACACCTGGGACTCCCGGGAGGGCTTCGCTCGTTACGCCGATCACATCGGCATCGTGACGGGCGTGGACTTCCGTGGCACCGGGTGCGTCTACCACTACCCGACGCAGCGGTGGAACACCCGTTCCCTGGCGCCGCTGCCCGACCACCTGTCCGAGATGCTGCTGAAGAAGCAGTCGGCCCGGACGTACCAGAAGAGCGTCATCCACAAGACGCTCGAGCTCGATGAAATGGAGGTGCTGCTCATGCAGCAGGAGATCCTGGCCGAACTGGCCAAGCCCATCCCGGTGGGGAAGCGGAACAACACGCTGTTCGCCATCGGGACGAACATGATGGAGGCGAAGATCGAGGACTGGGAAGACAAGCTGGGCGATCGCGCCGCGCAGCTGGGCCTCGACTCCGACGAGATCGACAAGCTCATCGCCAACATCACGAAGTACGGAGGCAAGTAACACGTAGTGAGATGGAGGTCGCCCTACCCGGGGCGGCCTCCTCTCTTTTTTCCCGCTACGCTTTTCCTATGACTACTCAGGCTAATGCACTTTCAGAGGTGGAGAGGCTCCTGAAGGAGCGATTCAATCCGGAGACAAGTGCCACACGGGTGCTCCCGTCCGACGCTACCGCGCGGG
>CALMKG010000520.1 GCA_937867175.1 uncultured Propionibacterium sp.
TTGTAGCCGAGGGCTTCGAGTTGTCGGACGTGCTGGCGGGTGGTCGCGGTGGTGGACCGGTGGGCGTTGTAGAAGTCGCTTCCGAGGTCGATGAACCCGGCTTGCTCGTCCGAAAGCAGGTGCCAGACGATCATGAGGATGGAACGGCCGACGGCAACAATGGCCTTCTTCTTGCCGCGTCTTCGGGCGATGCGTCGGTAGCGTTCCCCGAGGAAGGTGTCGGTCTTGCCCGCGGCGACGGCGGCCTCTCCCAGGACTCTGGCCAGGTAGCGGTTGCCGTGTCCGGTGGCCCCGTTGCCCTTCTTCCGCCCCGCGGACTCCTTCACACCCGGGGAAAACTTCGCCCAGGAGGCCAAGTGGGCAGCGGTGGGGAACCGGGACATGTCCACGCCGATCTCGGCGACGATGACACAGGCTGCGGTGTGCCCGACCCCGGGGATCTCATCCAGGCGGGCCACCGCGTGGGCGAAAGGGGCGATCTCAGCATCGATCCGCTCATCCAGGTCGGCGATGTCGGCGCTCATCTGGTCGATCCGATCCAGCATCTTGGCCAGCATGAAGGCGTGGTGGTCACTGAAACGGCCGGTGAATGCCTCCTGAAGGTCGGTGAGCTTGCCACGCATCCGACCCCGCGCGAACTGGGCCAGCGCGATGGGGTCGCGCTGCCCGGCGATCAACGCCGCCAGCATGTCGCGACCGGAGACCCCGAACACGTCGGAGACCACCACGCTCAGCTTGATCTGGGCGTCCTCCAACAGCTTCTCCACCCGTTGCTTCTCCGCGGTCCGTGACACCACCAGGTCCCACCGGTAGCGGGTCAGGTCCCGCAGCACCCGGATCGGGGGCGGTGGCACGAAGCTCGGCCGCAGCATCTGCCGCTCCGCGACCTTGCACAACCACACCGCGTCCAACCGATCCGTCTTCGGGCGCCCCGGCAGGTGCTTGACGTCCTTGGCGTTGACCAGCCACGTCTCAAACCCGGCCGCCTCCAACACGTAGAACGGCGGCTTCCAGTAATCGCTGGTCGCCTCCATCACCACGCGCGTCACACCCAACTCTCGTAACCGGTCCGCCATCACCAGCAACGACCGGGTCATCGTCTGGTAGGTCACCACCTCCTGCACCCGCCGGGTCTTCCCCGGGCCGCCGGGGACCCGGGCGCAACACACCAATTCGGCCTTGCCGATATCGAGCGCCGCGACCCGCTCGATGATCTCCTCACGTTCCTGGGTCTCTTCCAACACCTGCAACCACCTCCCCCGAACGGGCCAACGGTCCCGGCCACCCGTGGGAATCGCAAAGGGAGACGGAAATCTAGTCCTCGTGCTCGAAGCAACACTGAAGGGCCCACAGCGCAACTCCCAGCGCCCGACTAACACGCGGCCTCTGGCGACCAAGGTGACACGGCGTCAACGGGCGACCGGACCACCATTTTCAGCCCGGAACGGGCCTCCTCGGAAGAGGAGATCGGGGACTAACACGTCGACGACATGCTGGCTGACATCTGGACGGAACTGCGTTTATCTCTCGGATTGTCGGCGTTGTCGCCGATCTCCCCACCGGTGCTGTTCGAGTCCACGGACCTGTACCGTTTGAGCACACCGCCCGATTGCCGACGACGGCCCGCGCGGTGTCAGCGCGACGTCGACAGGCAGGTGGAGGCGGCGTCGTCTGGCTCTCAGCCCGTACGCGGCGAGTGCGCTACCCAAATGGACGAGGGGCGAATGTCGCCATCACAGCAATGATGGCGCCTCACCCCGGTCAGGGCCAGTCGTGTGATTCCGCGGTGTGGCATGCGCGCACAGTCTCCTGCTTCAGTTCAGTCAGCGGGTTGGACGCGCCCACGGGCGCGCGCCCGGACCGCTCCCGGTGGAGGGTTCACGAGGTGGGTGATGCGCTCGGTGAGCACGTCCAGAGCAGGGTCGGGAATCACCAGACCGGCGGCCTCCACGGCGGCGCGAACGGCGTCCGGTGGTGTGCCGGCGTGTGATTGCGCAATCTGGTCAATGCGTCGCAGATCCTCCTCCGCCGCTCCACCGATCCAGTCCTCGAGCGGAGTCCGTGGCTGTTCATGACGCCGCATCGGTCACCTCCGTGGTCATGTACTCAATCATCGGCGTCCATCAGCACCTGCACCACCGCTGCCAGGAGCAGCGCCCCGAGCGCCGCCACCGCTGGCAGTGCCCAACCGAGACCCACGATGGGGATGGCCACACCCGCAGAACGGGCGAAGATCCACGTCAGGGCGAGCGCCAGAACCATCCCGAGTGCCGCCGCTGCGGCAATGACCTTCATGCCCCGGGCGACGAGAACCCCAACGAGTTCCCACCTGCGCATTCCGAGCGACCGCAGCGGCCGAAGGACTGGGGCGCTGTCATTCGCCCACGTCATCATGATGAGTGCAACGAGAAGGAACACGATCGCGATGCTTGAGGCCAGGACCGCGCGTGTCGCCGTCCTGAAATCGTCGAGCATGACGGGACCCTCATCGATGAGGACCTCCGCGACCGATCCAAGGTCCGTTGGCAGCGCGGCGCGGACTACACCATGGTCGACCGGCCCCACGACCGGGCTGAGGAGGTAGTACGAGACTGGGCTGTCGTCGATGAACAGGCCCCAGCGCTCCAGCGCGGTGGCGGAAACGAGCAGACCGGGGTAGCGGTCGAAGTCGAATCCGTCGACAGAGACCGGGTCAATCGACATGTGGAAAGGTTCAGCGTCGGGACTTGCCTGGTATCGACCCGGTGGGACAAGACCCTTCCCGTTGTACGTCGCCGTGAGAAGCAGTCCGTCACCGTGCTCGAAGGCGTGCCTTTCGGCACCTGTCATCGTCCTTCCCAACAGACCCTCGACCTGCCGCTTGTCCACGACAGCGACTGATCGTTCGACGATGGTTCCCGTCTTGGCAGCGCACGTCATGGGATCGAGCCCGTCGCGAAGGCACCGAGATGCGGCGGAATCGAGCACGAGCGGCACGGGCATGCCACTGCGGTCATGCGTGAAGGCCACCCGCCGATCCTCCAGTAGCGCGCCGTTGGACTTCGCTGCGAGCAAACCGGCCTCCCGGTCCGTCAACGGCCTGGGCACGCTGAAGGCAACCACCCCGGCCGGGAGAACCGGCTCGTAGAGGGCAGCATACGAGGCGCCGGCCACACCGACCACAAGCACGGCAGCAGATCCCACTGCGATGAGGACGCTGACCGCCACCGCGCCAAGCCACGTCGACCGACCGCCGCGTTCAGCAAGCCGGCCGCCCAGGAGCCGTGCGCTTGACACCGGCGCCGAGCGGTGGAGGGGTCCGGTGGTGTTGGCTCGCCCTCCGCTTCGCCCATCGGCCACCCCGACGAGCACGACGGCAGGGACCACGAGGAGAGTCCCGATACCAGCCAATGCGAACGTCCCCCACGCCGGTTCGATGGCTCCCCACTCTTGGGTGGCCGAGCGTTCGAGGATAGTGCTGCCGAGCCTTGCCGTGATGAGTCCTAGCGGGACAGCAAGGACGACGCCGACGGCCGTGGCCACGAGCGATTCCACCACTGCACTTCCGCGAATCGCCGCCGTGGGAGCCCCAAGCCTGTCGAGCACGTCCGCCTGGCGCCGATGCGCTCGCGCCAGCGCGGTCACGCCACCCATCGTGACCAGGACTGCCGACACGGCAATGGCCGGGAGGATCAAGTCAAGGTCCAGCCAAACGGGCTGTTCAGGGGCCGTGAAACCCGAGCGCGTCAGGGGCCGAAGGCCGAGCTCTTCAACGTAGGAGGCGGTCTTGCCGAGATCGTCGGACGCCAGGAGCCAGCGTGGCGTACCGACGGCCACGGCACTTGTGGTGATCCGATCCACGGCTGCAGCCGGGACCGCTAACGGGTCGAGGAGGAAGAACTCGGCGGCGGCGTCGGGCGCCAAGAGCACTTCCTGGTCGACGGTCAAGCGAACCCCTCCCTCACCGCTCCGCACGTGCACCTCGTCTCCCACCGTCACATCCAAGGAACGCGCCAGAGCGGGGGAGAGTGCGATCCCGCCCGCAGCCACCGCGCGCGGGCCACGCACGAACATTCCCTCCGTGATCGGATCCGAGTAGGGCAGCAACCGCCCGGTCACGGTCTCGGTTCCACCGGGTCCCACCAGCGTCACAGTGAGGTCGAGATCCTGGATGACGTGCGTGACAGCGGCCGCTCCACTGGCCGTAGGGATGACGATGTCGTCCACGACCACGCCATCACCCGTCCGGGCGAGCACATCCGCCTGCCCCATCGCGATATCGGCGACATCCTGAGCGTCGAATGACCCAGTGCGGTTAATCGTGCTCGCGGCGAACGCGGAAGACGTAGCGAGCGCAGCGAGCATGGTCAGAAGTGCCGACCGACGGCGGTTCTTGGTCGCGCCGCGAACTCCAGTTATCCATGGCAGGAGTGCGATCACGCCAGGACGCCTTCCTTGAGCGTGAACACACAATCGGCGGCCGCGGCCACCGATGGGTTGTGTGTCACGACGATGCAGCACTTACCGGCTTCGGCAAACTCCCGGAGGAGCTGCACCACCCGTTTTCCATTCTGCTCGTCAAGAGCGCCCGTAGGTTCGTCGGCGAGCACCACCCGGTGTGGCGCGGCGAGCGAGCGAGCGATGGCAACGCGCTGCCTCTCACCCCCCGAAAGCGTTTCCGGGAACTCATCGCGCAGCTCCCATAGCCCCAGGCGGGCCAGCCAGTGAGCGGCTCCGTCGTCATTGCGGCGGCCGGTGGCCAATTCGATCGCCAGCAGTATGTTCTCGCGGGCTGTCAAGGTCTCCACGAGGTTGTAATCCTGCTCGATAGTGGTCACGACGCGACGGCGCAAGCCCCTCCTCCCGCTGCCGTCGAGTTCGGTCACGGACACCCCCGCGGCGATGATCCGGCCGCCATCGGGGCAGTGGCGGCCCGCCACCGCCCGGAGAAGCGTCGACTTCCCGCTACCTGACGCGCCTACGATGCAGGCTACGGCGCCCAACGGAAAGGCGACCGACGCATCTTCGATGAGCGTTCGCCGAGCGCGTCCCAACCCGACCCGGAGTGTGAGTCCTCGCAGAACGACACCGCCTGCCGTGAACCCGCTCTCGAGTTCTGCGCTCACCCCGGGCGCATCTCGAGAATTGAACCCCTCGCTCCGAACAGGCAATAGCCACCGGAACTTGACTGCCAAGAACGAACCCACGCCGTGTACGTGTCGGGCGCGAGTGTGCAGTCAGCACGTGCCCGCGCCTGCGCGTCCACAACAGTGCCACAGGAAATCATGGGCTTGCTGCGACCCGCATATACGCCGCTGGTTGCCGTGTAAAGACCGTGCACACAGTCGACCGAATAGGCATAGGCAGGAGCGATCGCGAGCACACCCCCTCCCGCAAGCACAGCAGCAGCGAGGAATCCAACGCCCCGTCGTCGATGACTCATTACGCCCCCCCAATACTTGATGCGTACTAGGTCAAAATACGTCTGACCCTGTTTCGCGTCAAGGGATTTCGGGCCGAGAAGTTCGGTACAGATCTTGGCGGTCCGATGCAGCGCCTGTGGCCCCGTGTCGAGATGCAGCGAAGACTGAGGAAACACGCCGGCCATCTTTGAAGAACCGTGGCCCTTGGGCGCTGGCTCCTCAGACTTCGCGGTGACCACCGGGGGCACGGTGTCGACGCACATCGCCGTGGTGTCGTTTCGCTGCGTACCCCGGCGGGGTCCGCTATGCCGCTGTGTTGGAAGGCGGTGAGATCAGGGACCCCGATCAGCGACGTCACCTGTCGCACAGGGCCGATAGTGCGGCGGGCAGGTCCTCGGTGATGTGGCTCTTGAGGCCGTCCGGTTCGCCGGTGTCGGCCGGCCCGCGCCCGCTGATCACGAAGCTGCACTCGCCGGTGTCCGACAGGGCACTGATGGACAGGCCCGGCACCGGCCCGGTCGTGGTCCCGGTGGTGGTGTATCCCGCCAGGCCCAACTCCAAAGGCTCGCCCTGAGGGATCAACCAGGACGACGCGCCGGAGGGGGCGAACCGGACCACGAACCCGTACCCAGCGTCGTCGAGCGCACTGACCCCGACGACCGTGCCGTCCGTGTACGTCGCCACCTCTGTCAGGCCCGCG
>CALMKG010000521.1 GCA_937867175.1 uncultured Propionibacterium sp.
TGAGTCGTCTCATGAAGGAGGTGCGCACGCCCCACCCGCGGTGGCATACGTGCATCCGTTGTTTCAGAGGCAGAGGGTGGCCGGTGCCGAGCGGTCGGTGGGGTGCTGGGGTTAGGAGCCGGTTACTGGTTCGCTCGGGGCGGGTGCGTCGGAGGCGATGAACTCGGTGATGTGTTGTTGGAGGAGGGCTGCGCCGTCGAGCATGGCTCTGGCTCGGTGTGTCAGGCTGGTTCGTCGTTCGGTGAGCGCGGCCTGTAGAGCATCGGCACTCTTGCTTCCTCGGAGTTCGGTGATGATGGGTCTGATGCGGTCGAAGCGATAGCGTCCTTGCCGGAGGAGATGGATGATTCGGGCGTCTCTGACGTCCTCGCTGTCATAGACCCGGTGGCGGCGGCTGGTCTGCCGAGCTGGGGCGAGCAGACCAGCGTGTTCCCATACGCGGAGCGCTGACGTGCGTATCCCGAGATAGTCCGCGAGTTCTCCGATGGACAACGGCGCGTCCGGGCCGGCGTGATGCTCTACCGCAGCGGCAACACGGGTGAGGGCCTGGCTCGTTTCGGTAAGGGCCTGGCGTTGCTGGTGAAGTTCGTGGTGGCTGGCATCAAGGAGGGCCAATGCTTGGTCGATCTGTCCTGTGCTCAACGCTTCCATGATGGAACGGGCTGATCCAGCGCCGTGGCCGCGTGCGAGTGCCTGATAGCAGAGTAGAGCGCTGAGGTGCGCACCGCGATAGACCCGGTAACCCGAACCTGTGCGATCGGCAGGCGGGAGGACTCCGGCGGCTTCGAGGTTGCGAATCTGTTGGGTGGAGACTCCGGCCCGGGTTGCCAGATCGACGGGGCGCATCATGGTTCCTTTCGAGTGCGAGTTGAGGCTTACACGGCATCAGTCCAGGATTTTCGGCAGTCCACACCCTCCAACCCTCAACTAGCAGTTCAATATTATACTTGAAGTATGAGTGATTCCCCAGATAACCCGACCCGATTCCGCCTGGACATAGACCTGGGAGCCGTCGCGGGAGATCCAGTTGAGGAACTGGCGCGTGTGCTGCGGTACTGGGGCGGCAACATGAAGCATTACGACCTCGCCCAGCCGATTACCGAGACCATCTACGACTCGGAGTATCGAGAGGTCGGCAAATGGTCGCTGTCTTGACCCGCGAAACCGCACCCTAGAGCGACTGCGGATGCTCGCGCCGGAATGATTCCCGGCGCGAGCATTCGCAGCCGTTCCTATCGCTGCAGGGCGGCCTTCTGACAAGTCGTACCTGCGCTGCGCCGGGGAAGCAGCGACGTATCGACTGACGAACGGTTGTAGCGGCGTGCTGGTTCACGTCCTGGCGTGGGTTCTGGTGGCGCACCTCCTTCACGGGAGGTGCCACCGTGACCGAACACACCCCACCCACTACAGGCGACGACGCCGCAGCCCAGGATGGCTCGCCACGCCACGGGTTCGAGACACCAGAGGGCTTACGCACCCTGCTGATCCGGTTGCACGAGGCCGGGCCTGGGGCCTGGCGCAGTGACCGTGAAGCCGCGGAACTCATGCGGTACACGGCAGAGAGGTATCGACGCCTGGCCCGCAAGTACGCACTGGATGAGTGGGAGATTGCCTCGGCAGCATTCGAGGTCATGCTCGCCCCCTCGACCAGGAACGCCGGAAACCCGTGGGCGGTCGTCACTCGCGCGATGAAGATCACCTGTGGCGTCGAAGTGCGGGCGGCGGGGATGCTCGTCTCGCCGAGCAAGGTGCGCCACACGGCCAGAATCGTCGGCTTCCACGACGCCATCCGGTTCGCGGAGCGAGAGAACCTGGCCGACTACCACCCCGCGTTCGCCGTCAACCCCACCACCGACAATGAGGAAGACTTCGACGGCAGCGAGCGCGCTCGGGTCGCTGCCGTCCTATCGGAGATAGTCGGGCTGTTCGCCTCGGCCGGATGGGATGCCGTGCTCGTGACCGACTGCATCGAGCACGTCGCCTACCGGCTCGGCGATCTGACCTCCCGGCCGAACGCGGTAGAGGTGCTACGCCGCGACCGCGCTATCCCGGAGCTGCTCGGGGTACCGTCGACGTCGTGGGCTGCCTTGCTGCGGATCGTGCTCGGGCATCCCGCTCCGAAACACGCTGGTACTGCGACTGGCGACGGGGTGCTGCTGCGCCTGCTCAGCGGCGAACCCCTCGACTCCCTGCGCTGCGACACCGGCCTGCTGGCTGCGATATGGGCCGCCAACCCAGACAAGCAGGCCGAACCCTGAACCACCGCGAGTCTGTGGGAGGGGCGTCGTACCTATCAGCATGAGCATCCCCACCGCACCCGCCTCCGTCACTCCTGACCGTTCCGCGCCGTCGTCACAGCATGCTGCTTTCACGTTGGGAGCACGCCTGGCCGCTGCCTCACGTCAGGCGCAGGGTTTGCCCGCGACGGTGGACGATCCGGCGGTGCTGGACGAACTGCGAGGACTCTGCACGGCACCTCGCCCCAACAAGCGCATTGTCTCGAAGATACGGAAAGGCCCCGCACCCTGAACCGCTTGCGCTGGTCAAGATGCGGGGCCGACAACGCCCTGCGGGTGGCCGTGCTCAGGCTCGCCAGACGAACTCCACCCGGCGGGCCAGCACCTCGGCGCGGTACACGGTGCGGCGGGTGTGGAACGCCTCAACCGTCTCGTTGCGGCGACGTGCTGGGGTCGCACCGTTCATCCCGTTCGGCAGAGCGTGGACGAGCACGGCTTCCAAGATCAGGCTGGTGGCCTGGTACTGCCACAACGGGGTACGCCCCGCCCATTCTTTGGCGACGGTGGTCACGTCGATGCCCGGCCCCTCCTGTTCGGGCATGGCGGCGGCGTACTCACGCCGGGTGACCTCGATCCGCTCGGCGATCCTGGCCCGCTGCCGCACCCACATCGCCTTGTCGATCAACCCGTCATAGTGATCGTCGTCCAATCGGGCCAGGCGTTCCCGGTCAGCATCCAGCCTCGCGGCGAGACCGACCCGCGCACCCGCGTCCACGCTCGGCGTCGCCCGCTTCGACGGGGCCAGGGTGATTTGCTCGAATGTTGCCAGCACCGCTTCTTCCACCAGTTTCAAGATGTCGGCGGAGCGGATCGAGCGGTGACATCCGCCGCGGGTGGCCTGCACGCACTGATACACGTTGCCTCGGTGGAGCATCGCCCGCCCACACGCTGAGCAGCGGATCAGCCCCGAGAACGGATACATGCGCTTCGCCGCCCCACTGCCGGGCTGATGGAAGTTCCGCGCCTGCTTCCGCGCATCGAGCACATCGGAGACCTGCTGCCAGGTGTCCTCATCGAGAATCGCAGGCCAGGCGGCTTTCACCTGCATCTGCGAGGTCTTCGCACGGGTGCCGTCCGGCAATACGGGGCGGTACTCGCGCACGCCTTTGATGGAGGGGCTGCGCAGCACCATCTTGATCGTCTTATCCGACCACGCGCACCCGTGGGTGGTCAGCACGCCGCGCTCGTTCCAGTCCTTGCGAATCCGGTACAGCGACTCACCGGCCAGCACCCGCTGCGCGGCCTCGGCCACCATCGGCCCCGCCACCGGATCAACGACGAGGGCACCGGACTCGGCGCGGTAGCCGAACGGCACCCTGCCGCCGTGCCAGGTGCCCTCAATGGCTTGCTGCTTGGCTGCGCGGGCGACTCGGCGGGCGGTGTCGGCGCTGGACTTGTTCGCCATCGCTACCAGCACCCTGGCCATCGCTACATCCGAATCGGTGTCCAACCGTAGGGAGCCGGTGACCGAGCGCACGGTGAACCCGGCCAGCACTTTCGCGTCGATCAAGTCCTCCAAATCTCTGGGGTCGCGTACCGCTCGATCCAGGTCGTAGGCGATCATCACTTGCGCCTGTCCATCGGCCAGGTGCTTGAGCATCGCGCGGAACTCTGGGCGAACCACGCGGCGCACCCGCTCACCCGATGCCAGCGTGATCGTGCGCTGCTTGAACGCCGACGTGTCATTCTCACGGAACACCGCCGCGACCTCCCAGCCGTGCGCGACAGCGTAGGCGCGGCAATCGGCCTCCTGCCGATCCACCCCACGCTCGGTACTCTCGGGATCATCACTGATCCGCACATACACCACCGCCCGCAACGGCGACACTGACCCCGTACTCTGTTCCTGCTGGTTCTGGCCCATCAGTCGGCCCACCTTCCTACTCGTGTGAGAGGTAGGTGCGTTTACAGAACCTCGGCTAGCCGAGGTCAACGTGCTCGGCAACGTAGGCCGCAGGCAGCGTGAC
>CALMKG010000522.1 GCA_937867175.1 uncultured Propionibacterium sp.
ACAGATTCGAGATCCTGAACCGATTTTCACGTTGCCTCCTTGCTCCCTATGACTCAGAGCCGCTCTGCTGCACAGGTGTGCCGCTCCGGCCGTCGTCGCGCTTCCTCGACCCTCCGCCCGTCCTCGCGGTCCGCTGCGCTCTTCTCGGCATACACGTCATGCAGAACGTGGTCGGCTCCGTGGGCCATCACCTGTGGATGGATTCGCCCCAATCGGGGGCTGTGAACAACTCGGCACACCTTCACGCCAAGGAGGTGTGCGGCGATGACCGTTTCGATGAAGGCGATCCGCGCGGGTCGGGGCTACGACTACCTGCTCAAGAGCGTGGTGCGGGGCGACGCCAACATGGCCGACCCCAACCCGGTCACGAGGTACTACACCGAGGAAGGCACGCCGCCCGGGCGATGGATGGGGTCGGCCCTGCACGCCTTCGGCAGCGGGGAGATCAAGCGCGGCGACGTCGTGACCCCGCAGCAACTCCAACTGCTCATCGGCGCCGGCCTCGACCCGATCACCGGCGAGAAGCTGGGACGTGCGTTCCCCACGTTTGCTCCGCTCCAGCAGCGCATGGCCGACCGCGCGGCCGAACTTCCGGCTGATCTCACCGACGAGCAGCGCAAGGGTGCGCTCGCGCAGATCAAAGTCGAAGAGTCGAGGAAGGCGTCCAGCGGCGTCGCTGGCTACGACTTCACGTTCAGCGTTCCCAAGTCGGTCTCGGCGCTTTGGGGTGTGGCCGACGCGGGCACACAGGCGCTCATCGTCGAGGCACACCACCAGGCCGTCGCCGAGGTACTCGACTTCATGGAGCGAGAGGTCGTCGCCACCAGGAGGGGCGTAGCCGCCGGGGACGGCGCCGTGATGCAGGCCGACGTCATCGGGGTTGCAGCGACGGCGTACGACCACTGGGACTCTCGCCTTGGTGACCCGCAGCTCCATACCCACGTCGTCATCTCCAACAAGGTCAAGACCACCGAGGACGGGCGATGGCGCAGCCTAGACGGGCGACCACTGTTCGAGGCGAACGTTTCCGTCTCGGAGCACTACAACGCGGTGCTCGCAGACCGGCTCACGCGGCTGTTCGGGATCGAGTGGGAGCAGCGCGCTCGGGGCGCCGACCGGAACTACGCATGGGAGCTCGTGCCCGTCCCCGAGGAACTCATCCGTGAGTTCTCGGGGCGCACCAGCCACATCGAGCGGGAGAAGGAACGGCTCATCGCTGAGTACGTCGAACAGACCGGGCGTCGCCCGTCCTCCGCCAAGATCATCCAGTTGCGCGCCAGAGCCACACTCGCCACACGCCCCGAGAAGGAGATCCACTCCCTGTTCGAGCTGACGTCCGGGTGGCGAGGACGGGCGGGCAAGATCCTGGGGACGGGCGCAGTCGGATGGGCGAAGCAACTCACCGCCCGTCCCATCGCCCGTCCTACCCTCCGCGCCGACGACGTACCTCTCGACGTGATAGGCGAGGTGGCCGTCTCCGTGGTCGGTGTGGTCGAGGAGAAGCGGTCGACCTGGCGACATTGGAACCTCTGGGCCGAGGCGTCCCGGCAGACGATGGGCTGGCGTTTCGCCAGTGCCGAGGACCGGGAGGTCGTCGTCGGGATGATCGTCGAGGCTGCCAAGCAGGAGTCGCTCACCATCACGCCGCCGGAGTTGGTGACCGTTCCTCAGACATTTCGCAGGGCGGACGGCACGAGCCGGTTCCGGCCACGGCACTCGGTCGTCTTCACCTCGGAGACGCTGCTCGCCGCCGAGGACCGCCTGCTCCAGCGGTCAGAAGACATGACGGCTCCAGAGGTCAGCCTCGACGTCATCGAGCGGGTGACCCGGAAGGAACACCTCTTGTCTGCCGAGCAGTCCGAGACACTCGCAGGCATCGCCGTGTCCGGGCGACAGGTCGACCTGCTCGTCGGCCCGGCTGGCGCTGGCAAGACCACCGCCATGCACGCACTCAAGACCGCCTGGACGAAGGCCCACGGCAAAGGCAGCGTCGTCGGCCTCGCCCCGAGCGCCGTCGCCGCGCAAGTGCTCGCTGAGGATCTCGGCATCGCCTGCGAGAACACGGCCAAGTGGCTCCATGAGCACGACCGAGGACGGGCGCAGTTCCGCAAGGGCCAGCTCGTCATCATCGACGAGGCCACTCTCGCCGGCACGCTGACCCTCGACCGGCTCACCGCGCTCGCCGCCGACGCGGGCGCGAAGGTGCTGTTGGTCGGCGACTGGGCGCAGCTCCAGTCGGTCGACGCGGGAGGGGCGTTCAGCCTGCTGGTCTCCGCCCGTCCCGATACTCCCGAGCTGACCGAGGTCCACCGCTTCACCCACAAGTGGGAGAAGACCGCGTCGCTGGAACTGCGGTTCGGACGAGCGGAAGTCATCAGCACCTACATCACCCACGAGCGAGTCCAGGAGGGCACCACCGACGAGATGATGGACGCCGCCTACCTTGCGTGGGCTGCCGATGTGCAGGTCGGGCGTACGTCGATGCTCGTGGCTGAGGCGTCCGAGATGGTGATCCGTCTCAACCGGCGTGCGCGCGCTGACCGGATCGTCGCCAACCCGGTCGGTGACATTGAGGTCAACCTCGCCGACGGCACCCAGGCATCCGAGGGCGACCTCATCATCACCCGGCACAACGACCGCCGCCTGCACACGCTGCGTGGCGGATGGGTCCGTAACGGCGACCGCTGGACCGTCACCCGAGTCCACAAGGACGGCTCGATGCAGGTCCAACGCCTCGGCGTC
>CALMKG010000523.1 GCA_937867175.1 uncultured Propionibacterium sp.
TACCAGCCCGTTAAAGTGACGTGCGTGGAGCAACCAACCCCGCCTGCCAAGCCAGCAACGATCTACGACGTGGCGGCTGCCGTAGGGGTGAGCCCTTCGACTGTCTCACGCGCGTTCTCCCGTCCGGGGCGGGTCAGCGCCAAGACTTCCGCCCGGATCCTCCAGGCCGCTGCGGAACTGGGATATCGAGCACCCACCGTGGCGCGCGCCGAAGCCTTCCGGCAGTCGAAGCTGCTCGGTGTAGCACTGACCGACATCACGAATCCGTTCTTCTTCAGCATCATCCGAGGGGCCGAGCACGTCGCAGTCGCCGAGGGCTATTCGATCATGCTGATCGACTCGGAAGAGAACGAAGAACTCGAGCGGCGGCTCTTCGACCGCACCATGCCCCTGTTGGACGGCATGATCGTTGCCGCCTCTCGGTTGCCGGATGCGGTGCTTCGTGGTGCCGCCAAGTCGACGCCGACGGTCTGTCTGAACAGACTGGTGCCGGGGCTACCCAGCGTGGTGACCGACAACGCCCGCGGCATGCGGCGGGCGCTCGAACACTTGGCCGAACTCGGACATCGGCGGGTCGGGTATGTGTCCGGCCCCACTGCCTCGTGGGCCGAGGGTGCGCGCTGGCGGGCCTTCCGGGAGGGTTGCTACGAACTCGACCTCTCCGAGGCGCGGATCGGGCCGATCCCCCCCACGGTGCGTGGTGGAGCGGGTGCGCTGCCGCAGGTACGCGAGAAGCGGGTCACTGCTGTGGTTTGCTTCAACGACCTGATCAGCATCGGGATCATGCGTGCCGCGAAAGGCATCGGGATCCGGGTGCCGGGCGACTTGTCGATCATCGGTTTCGACAACATCTTCGCCTCAGACTTGGTCACGCCCGGCCTGACGACGGTGGCGGCGCCGCTCAGCCTGCTCGGCGAGCGGGCGGCGCGCAGCGTCATCGCGCTGGTCAACAACCAAGAGCCGGAGACCACAGCAGACTCGCCCTCGGTTCTGCCGATGCGACTCATCGTCCGCGAGTCGACGACGTCAGCGCCGCGGCGCTGACGTGCCGCGGCGCTGACCTGGTCGCTACTCGGCAGGGCGCTCCGACTCGAGGCGGAAGAGTACCTCGCCGGCGTCCCTGATCACATGGAAGTTCGGGTCGGCCATCAGCGCCGGGATCGAAGCCGGGTCGCGGTAGCCGACGTTGATGGACTCGCAGACCTCCTTCGGGATGCCGGTGGCGAAGGTCAACTGCAGCCGGCAGATCTCGACGCCGGTCTCAGCATCGTAGGTGCCTGCCCCCCGGCCGTGCGTGGAGTGCGCCAGCACGCCCCACGGCACCTCGGAGAACTTGTCCCACTGCTTCACGTAGTAGTCACGGCAGTGGTAGCCGATCTCATAGATCTCGGGATGGGCCTCCGAGACAGCCTCGATGTGCGGCGCGTAGATGATGACCTCTCCACCGTCAGCGACCGCCGGCTCGGACTTGTAGAAGCCCTTCGCGGCCGTCCAGATGTCGTGGTAGCGCAGCGGGATCTCGGCGATGACGTTCGGGAACGGCTCGGCGACGTACTCGATGTGGGTCTGGGCGGTGACCTTCGCCTGCTCAGCCCAGGCGTCCTCGGGGCTGCCGAAGGACGCCGATTCGATCTCGTCGGAATAGGCCTTCACCACGAAGGCCAAACAGTACTTCTCGCCCGGCACCATGGCCGCGCCTTCGTTGATCATGGCGCGCACCGGGGTGATGCCCGGGGTTCCGATCATCTTTGCGGAGGTGATCAGGGCGCCAACCCAGTGCGTCATGTCGATGAGCTCATGGGCGGCACAACCCGGGATGAAGTACTTGTTGCCGCCAGAGATGCCAACGACCTCGTGCGGCAAGATCGGTCCGACGATGATCTTGACATCGGCTTCGACGACGTCCTTGTTGATCTGCACGTCGGAGCCCTTCTCAAGGCGACCACCGGAAAGTTCGCTGATCCGTTCCGCCGAGATCTGACCCACGCTGACCAACTTGTCGCGGTCCTTCCACAGGTGGTTGATGATGGGCATGCCCGGGTACTCGGCTGCGAGGTTGGCGTCGCGGCTACCGGCTGCCCACAGTGCGATCTCGTCCGGCTCCATGTACTCGTGGGTGCCCAGTGCGATCACGGCCTTCACGCTGGCAGCGCGGTTGATGACGGACTTGTAGACGGCGCGAAGGATCCGGGGCATCGGACAACCCCGTGTGTCGTCCGGGATGATGAGGACGAGGTTCTTGCCCTCAAGGTGGACCTTGCCGATCTCGTCGGAGACGAAAGCCTCGAACTCCTCGACTCCGATGTGATAGCCGGGGCCTCCGATAGTGGGCACTGACATGTCTACTCCTGATCTAGGCGTTGCTCCGTTGCGGGGGCGCCCATTCTACGGCAACCCGTCTGTTTCAAGGATGTACGGTCCGAGCAGACCCCCCTTGGCAATCGCTGGCAACCGGGTGCAACGAAGGGTGACCATAGACCAGAATGTGCCCATGGCCCATGAACTCACCTTGAATGACGATCGTTTATTCCCGGCCGACGAAGCGGTCCGCCAGATCGCCAGACGGATCTATGCACAAACTCGTGATCTCCCGATCATCTCCCCACACGGTCACGTTCCGCCGGTCTGGATTGCCGAGGACACGTCCTTCGACAACCCGACCCGCCTGCTGCTGACCCCTGATCACTACATCAACCGGCTGATGCATGCCAACGGGATAGACCTGTCGACGCTTGGCGTCCCGGTCACCCGGACCGACATGACCGAACAGGACAACCGCAACGCTTGGCGCACTTTCTGTTCCCATTGGCCCATCTACAACGGCACTGCGATGCGCTATTGGATGACCGACCAGCTGGTGGGTGTCTTCGGTGTCACCCAACGTCCCAGCGCCGAGACTGCCGACGAAATCTACGACACCATCCAGTCGTGGATCGACACCCATCGTCCGCGCGCCCTAATGGACCAGTTCAACATCTCGTTCATCGCCACCACCGACGACCCGTCTGACGATCTGCGCTACCACGAGGTCATCGCGGCCGATACCGAGTTCAGCGCGAAGCACCGGGTGGCCCCCACCTTCCGTCCCGACAAGTACCTCGAGCCGGCTCGCGCCGACTGGAACCAGTTGGTCGACAAGTTGGCCGAGGCCTCTGGCGAGGACACCTCGACGCTGGCCGGCTATACCGCAGCCATGGAGAACCGGCGGGCGTACTTCAAGTCGAAGGGCGCCATCAGCACTGATCACTCCCACGGCGACCTGATCGCCGACTTCCTGGACGCCGCCACCGCCGAGCGGCTGTACGGCAAGGCCCGCCGGGGCGAGATCAACGTGGATGAGGCCGCCGCGCTGCGCCGGCATCTGCTGATGGATCAGGTGCGGATGGCCACCGAGGATGGCCTCACCTTGACTTTGCATCCGGCTGTTCTGCGCGACCATGATCCGGCGACTGCCAGCCAATACGGCGCCGATGTGGGCTGCGACATTCCGTATGCGGTCGAGGTGACCCGTGCCCTGCGCCCGATGCTGAACCAGTTCGGCAACCATCCCAACCTCAAGTTGGTCGTCTTCACTCTCGACGAGGACACCTACTCCCGCGAGATCGCCCCGTTGGCCGGTTTCTATCGCTCGCTCTACATCGGTGTGCCGTGGTGGTTCATCGACGCGCCCGAGTCGATCATGCGGTTCAAGCAGTCGGTCACCGAGATGGCCGGCTTCAGCCGGATCTCCGGCATGATCGACGACACCCGGGCATTCTGCTCCATTCCCGCGCGTCATGACATGATGCGTCGCCTGGACGCCGCCCATCTGGCAAATCTCGTCGCGGTCCATCGTCTCGACGAGGACGAGGCCATCGCACAAGCGATCAAGCTGGTCGACGACAACCCGAAGAAGGTGTTCAACCTGTGAGCAAGACCCTGAACCGTGCCGAGTACGGCCGTCCCGCCGCCCCGGTACGAATCATCCACTTGGGCATCGGCAACTTCACCCGAGCCCACCAGGCCTGGTACACCGAGCACGCCGCGGATGCCGACCAGTGGGGCATCGCCGGCTTCCCCGGCCGCACCACCTTGGCGCCGAAGGAATCGCCCCGCGACGACGCGCTGGATGCCCAGGAGGGCCTGTATCAGCTCGACGTCCAGCACCCCGACGGTGACAAGGTCGAGGTGATCTGCTCGGTCAGCGCGTCCTACCGTTCGCACGACATCGCATCGTGGACGAGGCTGTTCGCCGACCCGCAGGTGGCCATCGTCACCTCCACGATCACCGAGGCCGGCTACTGCCGTGACAAGGATGGCAACCTCGATCTGGACAACCCGGAGGTGGTTGCCGACCTCGACAAGCTGAAGGCCGGCGATCTGGACGTCGCCGTCTTCACCGGACCGGCCAAGTTCGTTCGTGGCCTGCTGGCTCGCCGCAACGCGGACGCCGGGCCGATCACCTTCGTGCCGTGCGACAACGTGCCCGAGAACGGCGAGATGGCCGAGCGCATCATCCGGCAGGCCGCCGAGTACGTCGACCCGACCCTGCTGGCGTGGATCGACCAGAACGTCGGCTTCGTCACGACGATGGTCGACCGCATCACCCCACGTGCCAGCGACGAGGACCGGGCGCGGGTCGCCGAGCTGACCGGGATCGCCGACCCCGGCCTGGTGGTCACCGAACCGTTCGCCGAGTGGGTGCTGGCCGGCGAGTTCAAGACCGACCGCCCCGCGTGGGAGACGATGGGCGCCAAGTTCGTCGACCAGATCGGCCCCCACGAGATGCGCAAGCTCTACCTGCTCAACGGGTCGCACTCCCTGATGGCCTACTGCGCGCCTGTCCTGGGACTCGAGACCGTCTACCAGGCGATCAACGACGAGCGGGTGCGCGGTTGGGTCAACGCCTACTGGGACGACGCGGTGCAGCAGGTGCCGCTGGGCGACGACGAGAAGCAGGCCTACCGCGACGCCCTGATCGACCGGTTCAACAACCCGCAGATGAAGGACCAGCTGGCGAGAATCGCGATGGACGGCACGCAGAAGCTGCCGATCCGCATCGTGCCGCACGTCAACGCTTTCGCTGGGCGGGGCGAGGTCGCCAAGGGAGCCACCCGGGCGATCGCTGGTTGGGTGCTGCACCTGCGCGGCGTCGGCGCCCCGGTCGACGACAAGGCGTCGGTTGAGCTGGTCAAGCAGGCCAATGCCGGCGACCTGGTAGCTGCGGTGCAGGCGGTGCTCGACTACCTGTTGGTGGACGACGCGTTGGTCGCTGAGAGTGTCCTGGCCCAAGCCGAGGAGATGCTGGGCATGCGTCCCTGAACGAGCACGAACAAGAAACCGTCCCGCGCCTAGCTGGTGCGGGACGGTTTCGTTGTTCGTGCTGGTGTGCGGGTTTGGACGCTCAGCCGCGGCGGTAGGTCCAGCGACCGCGCCACATGGTCGCCTCGATCGGGTCGGGCAGCTCCATGCCGTGGTACGGGTTGTTGCGGGACATCGACCGGCTTTGGGCGCGGTCGACGACTGCCCGGCGGGCTGGGTCGACCAGTACTAGGTTCGCGGGTTCGCCGGGACGCAGCGGGCGCCCCTGGCCGGAGGCGCGTCCGATCAGGGCCGGCATCGTGCTCATCACCCTGACCACATCGGGCCAGCCCATCCGCCCGGTGTGCACCATGGTCTCCATCACGGATGCCAACGACTGCTCCAGCCCCAGCATGCCCGGCTTGGCGTGTGCGAAGTCGCCCTGTTTGGCAGCCGCCTCGTGCGGCGCGTGGTCGGTGCCCACCACGTCGATCGTGCCGTCGGCCAGCCCGGTCCGTAGCGCCTCAATGTCGTCGGGACCCCGCAGCGGCGGATTCACCTTGAAGGTGGTGTCCAAACCGGTCAGGTGGGTGGAGTCGAGCAGCAGGTGGTGCGGGGTAACTTCGGCGCTCACCTGCACCCCGCGGGCCTTCGCCCAACGGACCACTTCGACGCTTTCGGCAGTCGTGATGTGCTGGCTGTGCAGACGGCCACCGGTCAGCTCGGCCAACTGGACGTCGCGGGCAATGATCGTCGATTCGGCGGCCCACGGCCACCCGGTCAGCCCGAGCGGCCCGGCCACCGACCGTTCGTCGGCGCAGGCGTCCGGCCCGGCCAGCATGTGGTCCTGGCTGTGTTGGGCGATCACCGTACCGGTCTGCGCGGCAAGTTGCAGGGCCTGGCGCATCAGTGCTGCGTTCATCACGCATTTGCCGTCGTCGCTGAACATCCGCACCCCGTGCGCAGCCATCTCGGCGAGGGGGGACAACTGCTCACCGGCGAGCCCGACGGTGATGGAGCCGACCGGGAAGACCTCGGCGTTGTTGGCCCGACGTCCCAGTTCAGCGACGTGCTCGGCGCGCGCCACCGAGTCGGTGACCGGGTCGGTGTTGGCCATCGCGAAGACCGCCGTGAAGCCGCCGCGTGCTGCACAGGCGGTGCCCGAGACGACCGTCTCGGACGCCTCGAAGCCCGGCTCCCGCAGGTGGGTGTGCGGATCGACCAGGCCGGGCAGCGCCACCAAGCCGTCCGCCTCCACCAGCTCGGCGCCCGGTACCGGTTCGCCGACTAGCAGGCCGTCGTGAACGAACAGTTCGATCGGTGCGCCACTCGCGGCTCGGGCGCCGCGGATGGTGTAGGCGGTCACGACTCAGCCTGTTCGGCCGAGCTGATCTGCTGGACGCGCAAGGCGCGCCGCGAGGCATCCTTCGACTCGGTCAAGACGCGGCGCACCTGCTCCGGCAACTCACGCGCTGCCATCCAGTCATCCAGCGAATCGAGCCATTCGGCGTCAGCCAGCGGTGTGGGCCACAGGTGTGTCAGCGCCGTTTGACGGGCCACGTGCCCGCGTTGGGCCCAGGAACCGGCAGAGGTGGCGATCTGCTCGCACAGCTCTAGATAGGCGTCCCGGTAAGGGGTGAGCATCTCCTCCTGGCCGTACTTCCAGAAGTTGCTGGCCACGGCCACATGGGTGCCGTTGGGGACGTGCGGGTCGTCGGTGGCCAGTCGCCAGGCCGTTGCCTTCGTCTGCGGGTCGGCCAGCGCCGAACGGGCACCGGCCGCCGCCTCGGCACCGGAGATGGTCTTGTCCGCGTCGGCCTCCGCGGCGATCTCAGCCAGCCCGATGCGTCCCAATTTGGCCAGCGTGGTGATGATCGCCCAGCGACGGTCGGTATCGATGGGTAGGCCGGGGGGCACCTCCTCGTCGGTCAACCAGCCAGTCAGCAGTTCGGCACCGGCGGGGGAGTCAATCGCGGAGATCATGGCGTCCGCGACGGCCACCTGCCGGTCCGATCCCGGTTCGGCCGCCTTGAGCAACTCGGCGAGTGCGCCCACCAGCCGGGCCCGCAGTGCCTGTCGCTGCTCGGGAGCCGCGTAGCTGGTCACGGCAAGGTGTGCCTGGCGCAGCTGGTTGATCATCGCGGTCGCATCGTCCTCACCGCGCAGTCCGTTGATGATCAGGGTCAGATAATCCTGCGAAGCCAGCTCGGCGTCCCGCCACTGGTCCCAAGCGCTGGTCCAGACCACCGCGCGTGCCAGCGGATCGGTCAATTCGGCCAGGTGCGCGGTGGCGACTCGTTGCGAATCGGCGTCCATCCGAACCTTGACGTAGCTGAGGTCGCGGTCGTTGAGAAGCACCAAGTCGGCCTTGCGAGCCCCGGCCAGCGATTCGACCGGCGTCCGTTCCCCGCTGATGTCGACCTCCACGGAATCGCGGCAGGTCAGCCCGTCCGGGCCAAGGTCGTACAGGCCGATCGCCATGCGGTGGGTGCGCAGCGTCGGGTGTTCGGACGCCGCGCCCTGCAACACGTCGAACCGTGCATAGTTGCCTTCGGCGTCGATGTCGAAGTCTGGGCGTACCAGGTTCACCCCGGTGGTCTCCAGCCATTGCTGGGAGAACTCCGACAGGTCGCGTCCGCTGGCCCGCTCAAGTGCGCCGAGAAGATCGGCGAAGGTCGAGTTGCCCCACTCATGCTCGCCGAGGTAGCTACGGACACCGGCAAGGAACTGCGGCTCGCCCACGTAGGCGACCAGTTGTTTGAGCACTGAGGCGCCCTTGGCGTAGGTGATGCCGTCGAAGTTCTGGTCGACGGTCTCGAGATCGATCATGTCGGCGGCGATGGGATGGGTGGTGGGCATCTGGTCGACGCGGTAGGCCCACAGTTTGCGGGCGTTGGCGAACGTCATCCAGGCGTCCTGCCCGCCTTGGCGGCTGGCGATCTCTGCTTGGCAGTAGTAGGCGGCCCATTCGGCGAAGCTTTCGTTGAGCCACAGGTCGTCCCACCATTGCATGGTCACCAGGTCGCCGAACCACATGTGGGCCAGTTCGTGGAGGATCGTGTTGTTGCGCTTGGCGTAGGCCTCCTGGGTAACCCGTGAGCGGAACAGGTACTCGTCGCGGAAGGTCACGCAGCCGGCGTTTTCCATCGCCCCCGCGTTGTACTCGGGTAGGAAGAGTTGGTCGTAGGAGTCGAACGGGTAGACACGTCCGAACGCGGCCTCGAAGACCTCGAAGCCACGCTGCGTGGTGGTGCGCATCTGCTCGTGTTCGAGGTAGGGGACCATCGACTCCCGACAGACGAAGTCTGCGGGCAGTTCGCCCTTGCTCGAGGTGATGGTGCCCGGCTCGACATGGAACTGCCCAGCCACCAGAGCGGTGATGTAGGTGGAGATCGGTGGGGTGGCGGTGAACTCCCAACGTGCGAAACCGTCCTCGATGGGCGCGGGCGTCGGTTGCGCGGAGTTCGAGTAGACCTTCCAATCGGCCGGCGCGACGACGGTCAGCTGGAACGTGCCCTTCAGGTCGGGCTGTTCGAAGCACCCGTACATTCGGCGGGCATCGGCAGTCTCGAATTGGGAGTAGAGGTAGACACGTTCGTCGGCCGGGTCGACGAAGCGGTGCAGGCCCTCACCGGTACGCGAGAAGCGACACAGCGCCGTCACCGTGAGTTGGTGCTCGCCCTCGCTCAGATCGAGGGCGAGACGGCTGCCGTCGTGGGCGTCCACGTCCAACTGGACGCCGTCAAGCCAAGCGTCGATCAACTCGTCGGCGATCAGGTCGAGCCAGCTGCGTCCGGCGCCGCTGGCGAAGCGCACTGTGGAGGTGGACAGGAAGGTTGACGCGGGATCGGCCAGCGGCTCGTCGTCAAGGCCACGTCCGGTCAGGTCGACGCGCACACGGTAGGCGTGGGTACTGATCAGTCGGGAGCGAAGCTGTGCTTCTGCTCGAGTGATGTTAACCGGGTTGCTCATCGGGGTCTCCAAGTCGTCCGGCCGCACCTCAACTCTTCGGGCGGCACACTCCGAGGCTACCGTTAGCTGTTGACGAAGCGGCGTAGTCGGTATCGGACGCGCCGTAGTTGTGGCATCGGGGAGACTTGTCAAATGAATCATGAACCAAATGCGGATCAGCTGCAGATCGTGGACTTCTGGTTCGACCCGTTGTGTCCTTGGGCCTGGATGGCATCGCGGTGGATGCTCGAGGTCGAGAAGGTCCGCCCGGTGCGAACCGTATTCCACGTGATGAGCCTGTCGGTGCTCAACGAGGGCCGCGACCTGGATGAGGACTACCAGCACGAGATGGACGCCGGCTGGGTAGGTTCGCGGACTGCGATCGGCGTCGAACGCGCCCATGGCAGCCAGGGGCTGCGCGAGTTCTACACCGCGATCGGCACGCGCTACCACCCGGGCCGCCAGACCAAGGGCGACATCGACGTGGTCAAGGAGGCGTTGCGTGAGGTCGGTTTCGACGAGACCATCGCCGATCGAGCAGCCGACGGCGAGTGGGACGCGGAGCTGCGCGCGTCCCATTTGGAGGGGATGGGCCCGGTCGGCAGCGAGGTGGGTACCCCGGTGATCCATATCAACGGCAAGGCCCTGTTCGGGCCGGTGATCTCGCCAGCCCCCAAGGGCGAAGCGGCCGGTGACCTGTTCGACGGTGTCAGCAAGGTGACCGCGGCCGATGGGTTCTTCGAACTCAAGCGAGCCCGCGATCGGGGCCCAATATTCGATTAATCCGTGTTTGACTTCCGCGTGGCTTCGTGAGTCTGCTCGCCTGACATCTAAAATCGGTCCTAGAATTGAGAACAGGCCTGCGGAGAAGAGGTGGAGATGTCTGCGGTCGAACATATCTACGAATCGGTGCCGCCTGCAAGGATCGCCCGTCGGGGCTATCTCGCCGAAGATGAAAGCGCTCACCATTTGCAGGTCGCCCCTCGACGCGCCCTGATCACCGACATGGTGGTGCCCGGTGCGGCATTCGGCCCCATCCCGGTCGTCCGGGAGAATCCTCGGCGACGGGCACCGATGCGGGCATTGCTCGACCGGCTGCTGATCGGGTTGGACGGCGGGGCACGTCGCGCTCTGGTTGATGCGGATGAGTTGTTGGCTGCCGAGTTGATCAGGCTGGCCGGGTTGGATCCGCGGTGGGGATTCCTGCAGTCTGCGCGGCCGGTCGACGGCGGCAGCGAACTTGACCACTGGGTGATCGGCCCGGGCGGAATCTACCTGCTCAATGCCAAGCATCTGCCCGGTTCGCGGCTGCGGGTGGTCGGTGACCGGTTCACCGTCGATGGCCGTGAGCAGCCATACGTCAGCGAGATCCGCGGCGAGGCCCGCCGCAGTGCCGACCGTTTCTCGTCAGCCACCCGCTGGGATGTCTCGGTGACCGGTGTGATCGTGCCCATCAACGACCGCCGGCTGGTGATCGAGCATTTCCCGGATGATGTGGCCGTGGTCGACCAAGTAGACGTGGCCAACTGGTTGGTCAATCGTCCCGAGCAGTTCAACAAGCGTCAGATCTTGGCGGCGTTCGGTGCAGCGCGTGAGAGCACCATCTGGAAGCCGAAGTTCGGCGTCTGAGCCGGAAACCGTACGAGGCTTGGCGGTTCGTCGGTGTGCCCTGCGATCATTGGCGCATGTCCGATGAAGAAGGCGATCTGACCGCATTGCAGACCAGCGATCAGCCCGAGGTGGCTGAGCCGGGACTGGCCGACCAGCATCGTTGGGCGGAGTTGGCCGACCTGATCGGTGAAGCCCAGGAGAGGTACTACGGGCGCGACGCGCCGACCATGTCGGACGCCCAATACGACGCTCTGATGCGCGAGCTTCAACAGTTGGAGGACGCCTTCCCGCAGCTGCGCACCCCGGACAGCCCTAGTCAGCGGGTGGGCGCCGCCCAGGCAATGACCGACTTCGCTCCGGTCACCCACCTGGAGCGACTGTTCAGTCTCGACAATGTTTTCTCGGCGGACGAACTCGCCGACTGGATGGCCAGGGTGCAGCGGATGCTGGCAGACGAGCAGGTTTCCTGGTTGTGTGAGCTGAAGATCGACGGACTGGTCGTCGATCTGGTCTACCGCGGTGGCCGTCTTGCCTCTGGGGCGACCCGTGGTGATGGCCGGGTGGGGGAGGACATCACCGGCAACATCGCAACCCTCGGTGATGTGCCGCGCACGTTGACCGGAGAAGCGGTTCCGGAATTGGTCGAGGTACGCGGCGAGGTCTTCTTCCCGATCTCCGGGTTCGCCGACTTGAATGCG
>CALMKG010000524.1 GCA_937867175.1 uncultured Propionibacterium sp.
TTGGCGCCCCAGGGGACTGGTGGTGCGGTGGTCGCGCTGGTTTGCGACGTCGTCCTGGCGTCCGGCCCCTACTTCGGTGAACGTGTCCGCGTCGTCTCCGGCACCGCCGAGGCGGTCACCGGCGACACCACCACCGTGCTGTTCACCGACACCTCCACTGGTGAAATCGTCGAGGGCCCCGACGTCGTCCTCGCGGGCGCCCTCGACGAGGTCTGGGCCCCGATCGCCGGCGCCCTGCGACAGGCCGCCGGCGCCCTCTGGGACGTCGAGGTCTCGCCCCCCGGTGAACCGGCGCGCGCCGCCGTCGAGAGTGCGCTGCTGCGCGCCTCGGTCGGCGCCGATGGCTCGGTCAGCTTGCCCTTCGAGCGACCGCTCGAGGGTCGGGAATTCGATTCCCTGGCCGGGTTCGACGCGCTCTTCCCGGCCTCGGTGACGTTGCCCGCGGAACAGGGGCGCCGGCTGTTCTCGCCGTTCGGTCAGGCGCTGCTCGACGCGGTCGCCGTGCAGCAGCCCTATGCCGGCCCGGCGGATCTGCCGGCCGCCGCGGATCGCACCAACTGCGATCTCGTGCCCTGTGTGGCGGTGACCTTCGACGACGGCCCCGGGCCCGGCACACCGGCGGTGCTCGACGCGCTCGCGCAAGCCGATGCCTCCGCCACCTTCTTCGTGCTCGGCCCGGCGGCCCAGGGTTCACCAGAGACGGTGAAACGCGCGTACGCCGAGGGGCACACCATCGGCACCCACAGTTGGAGCCACCCCGAACTCACCGGTCTGACCGACGAGAAGATCGTCGAAGAGATCGAGCGAACCCAACGCGCGGTGGCGACGATCACCGGCCAGACGCCGACTTACTTCCGTCCGCCGTACGGCGCTTTGAGTGAACGCGTTACCGGCAAGCTCGCCGAGTTGGGCCTTCCTGCGGTGCTATGGGACGTGGACTCGGCTGACTGGCAGGGGCCACCGGCGGCAGTGCTGGTCGACAACGCGGTCAGCCCGGCCAAGGACGGCTCGATCATCTTGTTCCACGACATCAAGGCGAACACCGTCGAGCAGGTTCCTGCGATTCTCGATGGGCTGCGCGATCGCGGGTTCTCGCTCGTCACGTTGGACCACTTGCTCGGGGGAACCCCGCCTCCGCCCGGTTCGACGCTGAGGTCGGCGCGCTGAGCCGCATCGACCTGTGAGAAGGACCACCGCAGCTAACGTTGGACAATGAGTTTCGTCCCCGGGCTGGGCGTGCTGCGGCACTACGACCGTAGCTGGCTGCGTGGAGACGTGCTCGCCGGTGTCACGGTGGCGGCCTACATGATCCCACAGTCGATGGCCTACGCCGAGGTTGCCGGGCTGCCCGCGGTGGTGGGCCTGTGGACGTTGGTCGGTCCACTGTTGGTCTATGCGTTCTTCGGTCCCAGCCGGCAGCTTTCGGTCGGCCCGGAGACGACCACCGCGCTGATGACCGCGCTGGCGATCGGTTCCATGGCGGGAACCGGTTCGGTCCAGGAGGCGGATTTGGTGACCCGGGCGACCTTGGGCGCGATCCTGGCGTTGGCCACCGGAGCCGTCTGTGTGGTCGCCTACGTGGCGCGACTGGGTTTCCTGGCGGGGCTGCTGTCGCGTCCCGTGCTGATCGGTTACCTCGCCGGGGTGGCGGTGCTGATGATCGTCAGCCAATTCGGCAAGGTGACCGGCTTACAGATCAGTGGCGAAGGAGTTGGGAGCGAAGTGATATCGCTGCTCACCCACCTTGACCAGGCGAACGTCCCGACTCTGGTGCTGGCGACCTTCTCTGTTGTGACGCTCTTCCTGGCGAAGCGGTTCGCACCCAGATGGCCCAGCCCGCTACTGACAATCCTGGTGGCGGCGGCGGTGGTCCATTTCGCCGGGATGGGGGCGCTGGGTGTCCGTGTGGTAGGTGAAGTGCCCGTCGGGGTGCCTGGCGTGGCCATCCCCGACTTCACCGGCGTCGACTGGACGAAGCTGCTGCCAGCTGCGCTCGGTATCGCCGTCGTCGGGTTCAGCAGCGATGCGCTGACCGGGCGGGCGTTCGCCGCCCGGCGCCGGGAACATGTCGACGCCAACCAGGAACTGCTCGCTCTCGGTCTGTGCAACATCTCGGCCGGGCTCACCCAAGGTTTCCCGGTCTCGTCCAGCGGGTCACGCGCCGTGCTGGGGGACTCGATGGGATCACGCACGCAGCTCTACTCGCTGGTGGCGTTGGGCTGCCTGCTTGCGACCATGTTCGTGCTGGGCCCGGTGCTTGCGGCATTTCCCGAGGCCACGCTGGGTGCTGTGGTGATCTACGCGGCGGTCCAGTTGATTGATGTCCATGAGTTCCGCCGGCTGGCACGCTTCCGGCTCGCCGAGTTGGTGCTCGCGTTGGCCACCACGCTCGCCGTGGTGCTCTCCAACGTCCTCATCGGGATCGCGATCGCAGTTGTGCTGTCGCTGCTCGACCTGGTGCGGCGCATCGCGAATCCGGGGGCCGCCGTGCTCGGCTACGTGCCGGGACTGGCGGGCATGCACGACATCACCGATTTCCCCCAAGGGGAGCAGGTACCGGGGCTGGTCGTCTTTCGCTACGACTCGCCGCTCTTCTTCGCCAACGCCGAGAACTTCAGGCGCCGGGCATTGGCTGCCGTCGACGAGGCCCCTGGAGAGATCCACTGGTTCCTGCTCAATGTCGAGGCCAACACCCAGCTGGATCTGACCGCCATCGACGCATTGGAGGAGGTGCGTCGCGCGTTGGAGGCTCGCGGCGTCGTCGTCGCCCTAGCCAGAGTGAAGCAGGACACCCGTGACGAGTTGGCGCGCGCCGGTTTCCTCGAACGCCTCAGTGGACGGGCTTATCCCACCCTGCCCACCGCAGTCGAGGCGTATGTGAACTGGGTGGCGCAGACAACAGGTGAGTATCCGGCGTGGGCCGAAGGCCTGCCACTGCCCCGCAACGACTCCCGGTGAGCCATGATCCGAGCTTTGCCAAGTCGGTAGGCTTCGGTCATGACTCTGAACTGGCCCGATGACCAGCCGATTCTGGATGGCGAAACGATCATCTTGCGGCCGTGGCGTCCAGAAGATGCACAGGCGGTCTTCGAAGCCTGTCAGGACGAGATGGTGCAGGCCTTCACCCGGGTGCCTTCGCCCTACCAGCTGAGCGATGCCGAGGCATTCGTTGCCTTGGGGTCCCAGCTCTGGCGACAGCGTAGCGACGTCAACTGCGCGATTACCGATGACGAAGACGCAGTGATCGGCGCCATCTCGTTGATGCATATCGATGAACAGGTGGCGCAGGGCGAGATCGGCTACTGGGTGGCCGACTGGGCGCGCGGCAACCGGGTCGCTCGCCGTGCCGTGGAACTGCTGAGCGACTGGGCGTTGAACGAACTCGGGTTGTCGCGCCTGCTGCTCAGGATCGAACGCGAGAACGTGGCGTCGATCGCGGCCGCACTGGCCGCCGGAGCGCAACCAACCGGTATCACAGTGGACGAGGAGGTCCGCGACCGGGCGCGCAACTACGGCATCTACGAGTTGCTGTCTTCGGCCACGTAGCCTAGCCCCCATGCCGAACCGACTCGCGTCCGCGACCAGCCAGTACCTACGCCAGCACGCCGACAACCCGGTTGATTGGTGGAACTGGGGGCCGGAGGCCTTCGCCGAGGCGGCCCGACGTGACGTGCTGGTCTTGGTGAGCATCGGCTACTCGTCGTGTCACTGGTGTCACGTGATGGCCCGCGAAACCTTCGCCGACGCCGAGGTCGGCGCCTTCGTCAACGAGCACTTCGTCGCCATCAAGGTCGACCGTGAAGAGCACCCCGACGTCGACCAGGCGTTCATGCGCACGACCCAGGCCCTCACCGGCCAGGGCGGCTGGCCGATGACGGTCTTCTGCACGCCAGCGGGTGAACCGTTCTTCGCCGGCACCTACTTCCCGCCCGAACCGCGGGGTGGCCTACCGTCCTTCAGCGAACTGGTCGAAGCGCTGGCCGAGGTCTGGGCGGAACGCCGAGACGAGGTGACCAACTCTGCGGCCACCATCGTCAGGCGCGTCGCAGACCTCGACCGGCCGCCGCTGCTGTCCATCCCGGAGGCCAACCTCGCCCCGCATCGGCTGCTCACCAAGGTGCACACCGAGTTCGATCCCGGCCACGGCGGCTTCGGCGGCGCCCCCAAGTTCCCGCAGGCGCCGGTGCTGGACGCCCTGCTCGTGCGCACCGAGCAGCTGGGCAACGACCGGGCGCTGTTCACCCTCGAGTCGATGGCTCGCGGTGGCATCTGCGACCAGGTCGGCGGCGGCTTCCACCGTTATTCGGTCGACGCCGGCTGGGAGGTGCCGCACTTCGAGAAGATGCTCTACGACAATGCGCTGCTGCTCGGCACCTACACCCGTGGCTGGCTGCGGGCGATACCAGACGACGGCACAGAGCAGCGGGAATTGTTCGAGCGGGTGGTGCGTGGCATCGTCAGCTGGCTGACCAACGAGATGGCGCTGCCCGGTGGCGGTTTCGCGGCGAGCCTGGACGCCGACTCGCTGGACGAGGCCGGTGAGCATGCCGAGGGCGCCCACTACCTGTGGAGTCCGCAACTGTTCGACGAGTACCTGGGCAAGGACTCGAAGTTCGCCCAAGGAGTCTTCCACGTCACCCACGGCGGGAACCTGCCGATGGGTGCGCACGCCCCGACCGACGGCAGCGGGCTGTCCACCCTGCAGCTGCACGGCAACCCGCATCCCGGACGCCTCGCCAACGTCATCGCGGTGCTGAAGGCGATCCGCGATCGGCGACCGCGTCCCGATCGTGACGACAAGGTAGTGACGGCGTGGAACGGTCTCCTGGTTGATTCGCTGACCAGGGCGGCCATGGTCTTCGGCGAGCGCGAGTGGCTCGACCTGGCCGCCGGCGCGGCCGGCTACCTGTGGGAACAGCACTGGGACGCCGAGCGTCGCGTGCTTTGCCGGGTCACGACTGGGCCCGACGGTGTGACGTCCGACTACGCGGCCGCCGCGCTCGGCTTCGTGTCGCTGGCCGGGGCGTTGGGCGACGCCGACTGGCTTGCCAGGGCGATCGTCCTGCTCGAGCGGGCAATCGAACTGTTCGGTGCCCCGGACGGTGGTTTCTTCGACGCGACCGCGTCAACGGAGTTGTTCGAGCGTCCCCGGCGCAAGGACGACGAGGCGCTACCCAGCAGCACTTCGCTGATGGTGATCGCGCTCCGGGCCGCGGCGCGGCTCGCTGAGCGTCCCGACCTGGCGGCACGGGCGGACGCTGCACAGGCTACCTTGCACTCGGTCCTGGTGGTCTCACCCAGACATTCCGGCTGGGGCTTCGCCGAACTCCTCTCGGACGACGAAGCCCGGCGCGGCTTGGGACCTGCCGAGGTGGTGGTGGTCGACGACTCCGGCGACCCGCTGTCCGAGCAAGCCCGGGCGGCTTGGCGGCTGGCGCCGTGGGGCAGCGTCGTGGTCTCGGCGCCCGTCGGCACGCTGGGCTTCGGTGACCTGTTCACTGGACGCAGCATGCGCAACGACCAGCCCACCGTCTACGTCTGCCGTGGTGTGACCT
>CALMKG010000525.1 GCA_937867175.1 uncultured Propionibacterium sp.
CGGTCAGCCGCTCGGCCAGCCGCTTGGTCTGGCCCAGCACACTGGACGCGTCCGCAGCCTTGTCGGTGGAGATGTTGACGAAGTTGCGCACCCCGGCCTCGTGGGCGCAGCGCAACACGTTCAGCGTGCCGAGCACGTTGGTCTTCCAGCCCTCCACCGGGAAACGCTGCAGCAGCGGCAGGTGCTTCAACGCCGCCGCGTGGAAGACCACCTCAGGCTGGTGTTCGTCGAAGACCGACTGCAACGCCTCGGGGTCGCGGATCGAGCACAGCACCATGTCGTCGGTGTCGAGCAGGCCACTGCCATACAGGCTCAACTGCACCCTGTGCAGGGCCGACTCGTCCCGGTCGAGCAAAATCAGCTTCGCCGGGCCCAGCATCTGCACCTGACGGGCCAACTCAGACCCGATCGAACCGCCCGCGCCAGTCACCAGCACGACCTTGCCGTTCACATAGTCGGAGATCTGGCTCAGGTCGGTGTGGATCGGACGCCGGCCCAGCAGGTCGGCCACGTTGAACTCGCGCAGGCTGCCCAGCGTCACCCGGCCGCCGATCATCTCGTTCACCGGCGGGACAACGATCAGCTTGACGCCGGCGTCCTCGCACTGGTCGGAGGCGTTCTTGAGCAGCTGGGGGGAGGCGTCCGAGATCGCCAGGATGACGACCTCGGCCTCGGTAGCCTTCGCGGTGGCACCTAGCTCGTCGCCCGTGCCGAAGACGCGGTACCCGCGAATGCGCAGGTAGCGCTTGTCCGGGTCGTCGTCGACGAATCCGACGATCGCGTACGGCGGTTCGGCGGCGGTGTCGACCAGCCGGGCCACCTCGTGGCCGGCGTCACCCGCCCCGTAGACCAGCGCCCGCAATGCGTCCGGCTTGGTGGGGCGACGCCGCCGGTCGAGGAAGAACGCCCGCAGCGCCCAGCGTCCGGCCGCCATGAAGACCAGCGCTGTCGGCGGCAGCATCAACGCCACCCCGCGCGGGAACTTCGGGATGAACGACCCGAACGCAGCACCCAGGGCCAAGCCGATCGCCGCCACCAGCACACCCAGCCAGGTGGCCTCGGCGAAACTGCCGACCCGGTGGCGTCCCAGATAGAAGTGCGACCACAAGCCGCCGACCACCTGCAAGGTGATCGCCGATACGGTGTACAGGGCGATCCAACGCCACTGGGACTGGTTCAGCTGCAGGTCATACCGGATGATCACCGGCACCGCAAGGGCGAGCAGCCAAGCGAAGGCATCCCAGACGATCAGCGCAGAGCGACGCCAGAACCACGGTAGCCTCAACGCTGCGCTCGAGCCGCTCGATGGAGCGGCACCTGAGTCTTGTGACATCAAAAAAACGATCCTTCGGGGACAGGTTTGGGGGTAGTCCCAGGGACGGGTCAGGGGGTAGTCCCGGGGACAAGTGGGGGGTTTGTCCTTGTTCCACCCAATACGATAAACGACCCCAGATGTCGGACCAAATCGACTGGCCTTGTCACGGCAACCTGTCGCATCTCCGGTCCCTCGGTGGGCGGCATGGCCGGTGGTGACGACCGGAGAATCTCGCCTGCTTCGCTCCGGGTTCGCGAGAAAACCCGTTGAGGAATGCGCTCGGCAACAAATCCTCCGGCCCCGGCAGGGTGGCGTCCCCTACGTGACCGTCTCCGGGTGGACGTCGAGGCCCAACAGATCACCGATGGCATTGTGGATCGTCCCGCCGCGCAGCAGCGTCCACGTGGTCGTCAGGTGGTCGTTGTCGCGGTAGATCAGCAGCCCGTCCTGAGCTGCCGGGCAGTGATCGTCCGGGCAGTACTCAGAGGTGATGTCCAGGAACGTGAAGTGCGGCAGCTCCGGCACCTCGAGGGTCTCGATGGGCGCCAACGCCTCCCAGGTCGGTTTGCCGCAGGCGTCCAGCCCCCGCACCTCGACACAATCGGGCACCCGATCGTCGAAGCGCGGGTTGTCGCGCACCCCCAGCACCTTGATGCCGGCCTCGGACAGCCGCTCGAAGTAGGGCACCTTCCAGGCCGACTCCTCGTCGCCCGAATTGGTGGTCATGGTGGCCATCGTGAAGACCAGGCTCGGGGGATCGTCCAGCAGCCGCTGCAGCACCGCCTCGTTCCAGTCCAGGCAACTCGGGTCGGCCTCGAAGCCCGCCGCGGCGACGTCACCGAACGGGCAGGCGTTCTTCGTCATCGAGACGACCCGGAATCCGTGCTGCTCGCCCAGGCCCGAGATCGACTCGATCCACTGCGCGTCATGTGAGGCGCCGACCACGGCCACCGTGATCTCGCTGGCCCGATCGCCCCACGTGCACGACGTGACGCCCTCCTCGGTGGCGCCCAAATTGCAGTTCAGCAGGTACGGGGAGGAATGATCGTCGGTCGCCACCTGCGGGGCGGGGGCGAGCTCGCCGTCGGGCACCGATTGGCCGGCCAACACCATCTCGACGGTCTGCCAGGCGGTCTGCGCCGACGTGCGCTCCTCGGCGAGCCAACCCTGCAGGACGCCGCCGCCCAACCCCACCAACAACGCGGACGCGGCGACGGTGGCGACCGCCGACCGCCCCAACAACGCCGACCGGCGGAACGGCTGCTCCACCAGCCGGGTGGTGGCCACCGCCAGACCGGCCGCCAGCAACAAGATGGCCAGCCCGCCGGCGAACGACACGTCCTGCCCGAACCGCCACCGATACAGCACCAGCAGCGGCCAATGCCACAGGTAGAACGCGAACGACGAGTCGGCGAACCACAGCACAGGTTTCGACCTCAGCGGGGCGGGCTCCAACCCGGCCCGGGAGGCCACGATGACCGCAGCGGCGGCCAGCACCGGCACCAGCGACAACGCCCCGGGCAGCAGCCGCGAGGGGTCCGCGATGGCGGCGAAACCCACGATCGCGGCCAGCCCCGCCCAACCGAGGGCCTTGAGGACGCCCGGGGGAACCACGATCCGGGAGGCGACCAACCCCAGCAGGGCGCCGGCGGCGAACTCCCACAGCCGGGCACCCAGATGGAGGTAGGCGACCGGCTGATCGGCGTGCGTCAACCAGACCGAGAACACCAACGAACCGGCGAAGACACCGCCCAAGACACCCACGAGGACGGGCCTCGGGGGGAGTCTCGCCGCCCGGGCGAGGGCCACCGCCGCCACCATGAGCACCGGGAAGACCAGATACGACTGCACCTGGATCGACAACGCCCAGAACTGCTGGAACGGCGAGACCGCCACCCCCTGCTGCAGATAGTCGCTGCCCACCTCGATGAGATGCCAGTTCTCACGCATGGCCAGACTGGCCAACCCCTGCTGGCCCGCCGCCCGCCACTGCGACCTGGGCAGGAAGACCAGCGACGCGCCGACCGTGCCCAGGATCACCACCACCGCCGACGGGACCACCCGGCGCACGGTCCTCAGCCAGTACTGCCCCAGATCGGCCAGCCGCCGACGCCAACCGGGTTGGGCCACGATCCGCAGCAGCGAGCCGGCAGCGAAATAGCCGGCCACCACGAAGAAGACGTCGACGCCGCCGGAGACCCGGTGGAACCAGATGTGGTAGACCGCGACCAGCAACGCCGCGACGGTACGCAGCCCCTGCACCCCGTACAGGTACTGCCGCTCGGCGCCCGGCGCGGCTGGCGGCGCGCCCGGGACGACCGGTCTGCTCGTGAGCGCAGTGCCCGAGCTCAGCAGCATCGTTCGGAACCTCCTGATCGAGATCGGGGTCATCTCGGCTGCCTTGGACGATATGCAAGACCTCGCGTTCAGACAAAGAGCTGTCGGGTTGGGGCGGCAACAGCCGGCCGCGGCGGGTCGTGGCTCAGGCCTCGGGCCAGCGTCCACCAGGACGCCGGCGGTTGCGCGCGCCGCATTAAGTCATAGCTGGCGATCGAAGCGGCGAAGGCGCTTGGCGGCCCGGACGCACACCTGCCCCGGTCTCTGGACCGCCCCGACCAGATGTCAGCTATGTCTGGTCCGCTGGCCGAAGCTGACATCGTCCTGGGCGATGTAGGACATCGGCGCGTCGATCACTCTGAAGATCTCAGGGGCCAGCCAGTACATCTTGCCACCCCGACCGATGCTCCCCACAACCTCCAGCCAACCCAGGTCGACAGCTTTCGAGATCAGGTTCCGGGCGGCTTGATTGGTCAACTCTGTCCCCTTCTCAACCGAACGGACTGTGACGAAGGGGTTCTCGAATAGCAGGTTGGCGAGTTGGGGCAGGCGGGACCGGGTGGTCGATGCCTGCTCAAGGTACTGCTCACGGATCTCGATTAGCTTGATTGCTCGGGCATTCGCGTCGCTGGCCTGCTCTTGCACAGCGCGGAGGAAGAACTGTAGCCACTCCTGGATCTGGCCTTCCTCCCTGACCTTCTGGAGGCGGTGATAGTACTCACTTCGGTGGGTTTCAAAGTAGCCCGACAGATACAGCAAGGGCCGCAGTAGGCGTCCTTCTTCGGAGAGCAGCAGATTGATTAGAAGCCGTCCAATGCGCCCGTTTCCGTCCAAGAACGGGTGGATGGTTTCGAACTGGTAGTGCATCAGACCGCAACGAATCAGGGTCGGCATCCCCGACGGGTTGTTGACGAACTGCTCCCAGTCAGTCAGCGCGTCCGGGACTTCGTCGGGGAGCGGCGGCACGAAGATCGCTGTGTCCGGGTTGTCATGGATGGCACCGATCCACACCGGGGATCGCCGGAGCTCGCCCGGATGCTTCTCTTCGCCTCGCACGCCTTGCAGCAGAATCGCGTGCAATTCCCGGACGAGGCGCTGGGATATCGGAAGGGTCTTGATCGCCTCGTAGGCGTATCGAGTGGCTGCCAAGTACCGCTCCACCTCTGCGACATCGTCTGAGCGGACCAGGTTGTCGCTCGCTTCTGCCTGGAGCAAGTCCGACAGCGACGCTTGGGTGCCCTCAATGCGCGAACTCGCGACCGCCTCCCTGCGCAGGTAGGGACCGACCAGCAACTCAGGGTCACGCACCAGTAGACAAAGGCCCTGCAATTGGCCGAGGGCAGCGTCGGCCGCAGACAGGAGTGCAATCGTCCTCGGCGTGAGCTCAAGCTCACGTGGGAGCGGTGCGGGCCGGAAGTAATAGAAGGCCCACTTGTTACCTGGCTCGCGCTGCACCGTGCCGAACCGACTGGACGTGAACTGCGATGGATTCACGCGAACAAGTTACCAGTGAGAAGGCCCCAGACTTGGAAGATCTCGACTGTCTTTCCAAGTCTGTCGTCACTTTGCTTGGAACGTGGAGTTCCGGGTGTGACTGGGCTTGGAGCGTCGGCGCGCCGAACATCTGAGCAGAACTGCGGCTGCCACTTCCCAGTCTGGACGCGGTCGAGTGGGAAGATGGCCGGGTTGTGCCAAGTGGACTTGGAGCGTGAGGCCGGCATCCGGGACACGCCGGCTACTTCCCGGTGTGGACGCGGTCGAATAGGAGGCCGGAAGGAGTCAGGCCTCGGGGCGAGCGTCCAGACCCGGCTGCACCAAGTGCAGCACCCGGTGATGCAACCGCCGGAACCCGGGGTCGTCGATCATGTCGATCGACCTGGGCCGGGGCAGCGGCACCTCGACGACACCGGCGACCCGGCCCGGGCGCGGCGTCATCACCACCACCCGGTCGGAGGTGATCAGCGCCTCCTCGATGTCGTGGGTGATCATCAGCACCGTCATCCGGTGCTGCTCCCAGATACGGGTCAACAACCGCTGCATGTCACGCCTGGTCAGGGCATCCAGCGCGCCGAACGGTTCGTCCATCAACAAGATCCTCGGCCGGTAGCTCAACGAGCGGGCGATCGCGACCCGCTGCTGCATGCCGCCCGAGAGTTGCGCCGGGAAGGCGTCCTCGAAACCCTGCAACCCGACCAGCGCCAGATGCCGGCGCGCCGACTCGGCCCGCTCGGCGCCCGAGATCGGTTCATCGGCCAACGCGAACTCCACATTGCCCTGCGCGCTCAGCCACGGCAGCAACGTGAACTGCTGGAAAACCACACCCCGATCGCGGCCCGGCCCGGTGACCGGGACGCCGTCCACCAGCACCCTGCCGCCGCTGGGGGCAGTCAGCCCGGCCACGATCGACAACAGTGTCGTCTTGCCGCAGCCGGAGCTGCCCACGACAGTCACGAACTCGTTGTGTGCGATCGCCAGGCTCATGCCGCCGATCGCCTCGACCGCACCGAAGCGCTTGGTGACGCCATTGATCTGGATGTGCGCGCTCATCGCTTCACCTGCTCATAGGCGAACGCGCGGCGTCCGGCCCAGCGCATCAACTGGTCGGTGACCAGGCCGAGAACCCCCAACACCAGCACATAGCCGATGATGATGTCAGTCGCCAAAAACCGCTGCGCCAACGTGATCCGGTAACCCAGGCCCGAGGTGGCCGCGACCAACTCGGCGACCACCAGCCAAGTCCACGCCCAACCCAGCGTGATCCGCAGAGTGTCCCAGATGCGCGGCGCGGCAGCAGGCAGCACGATCCGGCGCAAGATCTTGGCATTCGACATGCCCAGCGTCTCGCCGAGATCGATCAACGACCGGGGGACGCGGCCGACATCGGCGGTCACCATCAACAGCTGCTGAAAGAAGGTGCCCAGCCAGATGATCACGAACTTCTGCAGATCACCGATGCCCACCCACAAGATCGTCATCGGCACAAACGCCACCACCGGCATGTAACGCACGAAGTCAGCGAACGGTTCGACGGCCGCCTCGACCCGGTTGAAGGTGGCCATCAAGATGCCCAGCGGCACCGCCATCACCGTCGCCGCCAGGAAACCCACAGTGATTCGGTAGACGCTGGCCGCGGCATCGGCGGCCAGCTCACCGTTCTGGAGTTGCTCGCCGAGCGCGGTGAGCACCGCGCCCGGCGACGGCAGGAAGATCGGCGGAACCAGCCCGGACACGGTGACCAGCGTCCAGATCGCCAGCAACACGGCGAACGTGGTGACCGAGGTGATCAGGTAACCCCGCCGGCTCAGCGGAGCCCCGATCCGGCGGCGGCGTCCGGCAGCCATCAACCCAGGTACTGGGGGTCGGTCGCCTTGCTCAGGTCGACGTCGGCGGCGAGCAAGCCGGCCTCCTTCGCGGCCCGCATCACCAGCGGCAGCGTCGTGGTGGTGTAGCTGCCGGCGAACTCGGCGGCGTTCTCGGCGCTGCCGTAGTACTGGACGCCATCGAACGCGCTGCTCAGGGCATCAGGGTTCTCGCCGACAGCCTTCGAGATGATCGCGCGTCCCTGCTCAGGGTTCGCCTTGTACCAGTCGGCCGCCTCGTTCCAGGCAGCCACGGCACGCCTGACAGCGTCGGGGTTGGCGGCGGCGAACTTGCCCGAGGTGACCAGCACATCGCTGATCAGGCCCGGGTTCTGCGCGGCATCGTAGACCCGCTGCACGCTCGGGTCGGACGCGAGCGCGGCGGTGATGTACGGCTCGTAGGTGACCGCAACATCGACGCGGTTGCCGATCAGGGCGGTGCCCGCCTCGGAGGCGCCCATCGGCACCGGGATGATGTCGTCGATCGTCAGCCCCGCGGACGCCAGCGCCGCGTGCAACAACAGGTCGGACGTGGCGCCCTGCTCATAAGCGACCCGCTTGCCCTTAAGGTCGGCGGCCGAGGTGATGTCGCCCCGGGCCAGGATCGCGTCGGCGGTGGTGGAGAAGTCCTCGATCGCCACGATCTGCAGGTCGATGCCCTGCGAGATCAGCAGCAACGCAGTGTGACTAGCGATGTTGTCCATGTCGATGCGCCCGGACGCGAACGCGGCCGACTGATCGGCATCGTCGGTGAGCTCGGTGAGCTCAACGTCGATGTTGTGCTTGGCGCTGATGCCCTGGTCGTTGGCGACATGCCACTGGCCGTAGCCGATCCACGGCTGGATGCCCATACGGATGGTGGTGGCTGCTTCGGCGCCTGGGGTGTCTGGGGTGCTCGGCGAGCCTGAGCAGGCGGTGAGCAGCATGGTGACGGCGACCAGCGCGGCGCCCAGCGTCCGGGTGGCGGATCTGCGGGTGGCGGATCTGCAGGTGGCGGGGGCTCGGGTGGCGGGGGTCCCGGCAGTCGGGGGCTCGGTGGCGGGCTTCCGGTTGATCGGGGTTCGGGCAAACGGCAACTTCATGGGTTCGTCCTCCTGCATCGGCTCTTGCCGGCGGGCTTTCCGGTAGGGGCCCCCAGCCGCCCTACAGGATACGGACTCGGATTGAAACGTCTGCACGTCGGCCAGCGGGTGGACAGGCCCGAGCGTTCGGGGTCAGCGCCGATGACCCGCGGCGCCGCGTCCGGCCCCCGCTGCAGGATTGGGTGCAGGAAGTGCAGCAGACGGGCACTTTGTGCACCCAATCCCGTGCGGGTACCCGGAAAAGCCCGGGCACCCGCCGACGGCGCCCCCTCCTTGTCTCCTTCAGTGCGCACGAATGGTCCTTGGGGACTGGTCAGGGCCGCGCATCGGTCCTTCAGTGTGCACGAATGGTCCTTGGGGACTGGCTGGTCCTGCGGCCCCTGGCCCCGGCCCCGCCGCGTCTGGCCCCTGCCGCAGGATTGGGTGCAGGAAGTGCGGCAGACGGGCACTTTGTGCACCCAATCCCGTGCGGGTACCCGGAAAGGCCCGCGCACCCGCCCTCGTGCCACACTTCCTCACCGCAGCACCAAACCATGCCAGAGCAGCAGGCCCGCCCCGACGATTGCGCGGGCCCACACCAGGTGTGGCGTCACTGGTCGCCGGACGCGGGCCCGGCCGGGAGCTCGCCCAGCGGCACCTGCTCGGCCCGCAGCCCGGCTGAGGCGCCCGGCCGGGTCCGGGGGCCCGCCGACGACTCGTCGAGCCCCAACACGTAGTCACGGAACCCGGCGATGGAGAAGCCCAGCTTGCCGCGTCCACGAGGGACGATGTAGCCCTTGTTTATCAGGCTGGCGCGCACCCGCGACCAGCCGGGCGTCCCGGACTTGCCGAGCACCGCGGTGATCGCATCGCTGGCGGCGACGCCCTCGGCGTCGGCGACGGTGGCGATGGCGATCAGCAGCTCGCGTTCGCCGTCGGTGCAGCGGGCCCAGCGTCCGGGGAACATGCCGGCCTGCAGCGACTCGCGGGCCGCAGCGATGGCGGCGTCCGCGTCGGCCCGGCCGATCACGTCGCCGCTGGCCGGACGCCCGGCCCGCCACGCGGCGTCCCCGAATAGTTGGACGAGGTAGGGCGAGCCGCCGGACTCCTGGGCGAGCAGGTCGGCCGCGGCGGCGTCCCACGAGACCCCGACCCGCACCGCCGGGCCGACCAGGGCGGCCGTCGCCTGGCGGGCGTCGAACGGCTCCAGCACGGTGAACTCGAACCGCTCCGCGAACGAACCGGCGGCCATTAGCCGGGCGGGACTGTCGGGCAGCCCGGCGGCGAAGACCGCGACCGGGGTATCGGGTGCGGTGAGGGCGTCCTGCAGTGCATTGACCAGCACCACAAGGTCATTCACGCGGGCCTCCTGGATCTCGTCGATGAAGACCGCCAGGCCCGGGCGGCCATCCTCGCGGGCGATCTGCGCCGCCGAGATCAGCGAGCGGGCCAGCACCTGCCGCTCGGTGAGCACATCGGGCTCCGATTCGGTGGGACGCCGCCCGACCGTGACGACCCCGGCGATCGACACGTCGATCGACAACTGTGCGATGAGTTCGGTGAAGCGGCGCCAATGCCCGGACGCGCCCTGTGCGGCGAGCGGCGCGACTTGCTCGGCGACGCCGGAGGTGATCAACTGGGCGGCCGACGAGACCCGGTCGAGCCGGACCATCACGGTGACGAAGCCCTCGCGTTCGGCGTCGTCACGCAGCAGTCCGAGGGCCACCGTCTTGCCGATCCCGCGGACGCCCAGCAGCACCAGGGGGCTGGTGGACGCCCGGCCGGTGCCGGCAACCGTGAGCAGGGTTTCGTGGCCGCGCGCCAGTTGGCGTTCGCGGCCGACCACCACGAGCGGACGCTGGCCGAAGCCCGGGGTGTAAGGGTTGATCGTCACACTGCCACGATAGCGTGGTGTGTATAAAGCTGGTAGGTCGATACGGCCATGTGTGCCGGGGTGGCCGATGTGGCTGGGCCTCAGTGTGGACGAGCGGTCCTTGGCGACTGGCTCGGTTTCGTTGCGGCGGACGGCGTCCGTTTACCATGAAATCGAAGGCCCGACTGCGCAGGGACACTTGCCCCTGCCGAACCCGACCCTTCGGAGGTGCGTCATGTACCTGCACACTCGCCG